>JARKQP010000683.1 GCA_029974875.1 Mobilitalea sp. | reverse complement strand
AAAGGTCAATAGATCCTTAAAATCGAAATGATTTTTCATAGGCATCACCCCCATTCCTAAAGAATGAAGGTCAAACACACCCTATAACACGATTGTTCCATGAAGTCATTTTAACATATTACCATATACCTGACAACTCATATAAACCCAAAATAAATCTTATATGGGAAAACCTAGGTTCAGTACCGGGTAAATCTATCTACAAATATATAGAGGCACAGACAATACTCTCACCAGCTTCATGTATTGTCAGTGCCTCTATATTATATTATTATAGCAATGCTATATTTTCTATTAGTTCCAGTAGCAATATAAACAGCTAACTACTCTGCCAATTTCTATTTCCCTACTATTAATTAGTACGCCTTACCCCAATAAGTCATTACTTTCGCAGGCTTTCCGCAGCACACGCAGGTTTCTGCGAGCTGTTCCTGCTCGAAGGGCATACAACGTGAGGTTGCACCGGTTTTCTGTTTGATTTCCTTCTCGCAGGCCTCATCCTGGCACCACATAGCTTTAACGAAGCCTGGCTTCTCAGCGATGGTCTTCTCAAATTCCTCCATACTGGTAGCAACATAGGTATGGGAATCACGGTGGTTCCTTGCTCTTTCCAGCATATCGGACTGCATGGTTTCCAGCACTTCACCAGCCTTTGCCACGATATCGTCAAGGGATACGACAAGCTTCTCGCGGGTATCCCTGCGGACGATAACCGCCTGGTTCGCCTCAATATCCTTAGGGCCGATTTCGATACGGACCGGAACACCACGCATCTCCTGCTCGCTGAATTTCCAGCCTGGGCTCTTATCGGAATTATCCACCTTTACCTTGAAGCCACTTAATTTCTCCTTTAATTCAAAAGCCTTATCAAGTACACCCTCTTTATTCTTGTTAATAGGTATAATCATAATCTGGGTGGGTGCAATTCTTGGAGGCAGCACTAAACCGCTGTCATCGCCATGTACCATGATGATGGCACCGATGATTCTTGTGGACATACCCCAGGAGGTCTGATGGACATACTGAAGTGTATTGTTCTTGTCCGTATACTGAATTCCGAAGGCCTCGGCAAATCCGTCACCGAAATTATGGCTGGTGCCGGACTGGAGAGCTTTTCCGTCATGCATTAAGGCTTCGATTGTATAGGTGGCACGGGCACCGGCAAACTTCTCCTTCTCAGATTTGCGTCCCTTGATCATAGGGATTGCAAGCACCTGTTCGCAGAAATCCGCATACACGTTCAACATCTGGACCGTTCTTCCCTCTGCCTCCTCCGCCGTAGCATGTGCGGTGTGGCCTTCCTGCCATAAAAATTCCATGGAACGCAGGAAAGGTCTTGTGGTCTTTTCCCAACGGACAACGGAGCACCACTGGTTATATAGCTTTGGAAGATCCCTATGGGACTGTACGATCTTTGAATATAAATCACAGAATAAGGTCTCGGAAGTAGGTCTGACACACATTCTCTCCTGCAGCTTCTCGCCGCCGCCATGGGTAACCCAGGCAACCTCCGGCGCAAAGCCCTCCACGTGGTCCTTTTCCTTCTGTAATAAGCTCTCCGGAATGAACATTGGCAGATAGACATTCTCTACCCCCGTCTCCTTAAATCTATCATCCAGCTGTCTCTGGATGTTCTCCCAGATTGCATAACCCAGGGGTCTAAGGATCATACATCCCCTGATGCTGGAATAATCAATCAGCTCTGCCTTTTTTACAACATCAGTATACCACTGGGCAAAATCCACGTCCATGGAGGTAATCTGCTCTACTAACTTCTTATCCTGTGCCATAACATAATTCTCCTTTTTTTTAATTGATAAACAGGTTCTAGCGTGCTGGCACGTCCATCTTTAGGCAGTGCTGTCAGCCTAATTATGAGCATGTCAGTACACAAGTATCGTCTAGTTATTTGCAGGGCGATACTGGGTTTTTGGACAACAAAAAAGCCCTCCGGATCCACAAGGGACCGAAACGCTTCGGCGGTACCACCCTAATTAACTGTCCTTTGACAGTTCTCTTATTACCGTTAACGCCGGTCCTACGTTGTATTTCGGGGACGGCTCTCATAAAAACCCTGCTATCCTGTCATACAAGGCTCCAAGACTGGTTCGATAAAATCTACATAAGAAGCTTCCACCATGACTTCTCTCTCTGTGATA
>JARKQP010000678.1 GCA_029974875.1 Mobilitalea sp. | reverse complement strand
GGTGGAATTATCGAGGCCTGATCTCACCTGGGAGAATTCTGCCGGCTCTGTTAATGAAGGACAACAGATTATATATAAAAATGGGACTATCTGTATTATATATTCAGCAAATGGAAGCTGGACAGACGAGTATTGCCTGGGGCAATTGAAGCTTGTCGGCACAAATCCTTTGCTTAAGAGTTCCTGGGTGAAAAGCAGTACGCCTGTATTCCAAAAGAATGCCCAGGTATTTGGACCAGGACATTGCTCCTTTACTAAATCACCTGACGGAACAGAGGACTGGCTTGTTTACCATGCAGCAAAGTATAGCGGTGCCGGCTGGGACAGGAATGTAAGACTTCAAAAATTTACGTGGAATGCAGACAATACCCCGAATTTCGGTACTCCTGCATATCCGGGGGTTGCCCTTAACCAGCCTTCAGGAACAGTGGTATTGTCCGGAAGGTACGAAGCTGAATATGCCCAGCTGTATAAATGCAATGTAGTTGGTGAAACAAATGCAGCAGGGGGAAAGGTAGCCGGAAATATCGATTATCCGGATAGTTATGTTCAGTTCAATGTAAATGTAGGAGCGGCAGGAAAATATGTGCTCAGCGTAAGGAATTGCAACGGAATGAGTGCGGTAAGCAGCCATAAGGTATACGTAAATAATATGCTTGCAGGGAGTATGGATTACGCAAATAAGGGATGGAATAATTTTACCGACTCGGCAATGATAGTTGCATTAAGCGCAGGGAATAACACAATAAAGCTGATGAAGGATGCGAATTATGCAGAAGTTGATTACATTACGATAGGTGATAGGATTGAAGCAGAGAACATTGTGATGAATAATTGCTCAGTGGCGCTGGAAAATGCAGCTTCCAACGGTAAGGTTGCAGGGCGCATCGATTATGCGGACAGCTACATTGAATTCAATATAACTGTACCCGATGCAGGAAATTATATACTCAATGTGAAAAACTGCAATGGTTCAGGTGTTACAAGCAGTCATAAAGTCTACGTAAACGGAAGCTTCATAAGAAATATATACTATATCAATGACGGCTGGAATGATTTCACCAATGCGACAGCAGCAGTACCTTTAGTTTCAGGTAAAAATACAGTCAGGTTGCTGAAGGGCGATAATTTTGCGGAAATAGACCATATTCAGCTTACGAAGCCAACTGTCATATATGAAGCTGAAAATGCGGCTTTGGTCAATTGTTCAAAAGTAGGTGAAGGCGATGCCTCGGGCGGATTGGCAGCAGGAGCCATTAATAACCCAAACAGCTATGTACAGTTCACAGTCAATGTGCCGGCAAGCGGGATCTACACGTTGGATATTGCATATTGCAATGGAAGTACCGGTGGAAGCAGCCATAAGCTATATATAAATGATATTTATGTCCATTATCCGTAGTACAATAATCTTGGTTGGACCAAGTTTTCCACCAGTTCCAGCCAGGTGCAGCTTAATGCGGGAAACAACACAGTCAAGCTCATGAAGAGTGCGAATTATGCGGAGATTGACTATATAGTGGTTAGATAGCGGAAAATTATAAAATCTAAGATTGAGATGATTTCCGGATCTCAAATTATGCTCTATTCAACAGGCAGCCGGTATCCCGGCTGCCTGTTGATAAGTGTAATATTGTTTGTAACATTTGCTGCCACATGTCTAGCGTTTGCAGGAGAAACATTTCTGAATTTTCTATAAACCTGCTAATTAACTGTCTGCCTTCTGAAGGTAGCATCCTGCTTATCCAGCTCAGTACTTATGGGGTCGATCCTCCAGTAACCATCCCTATGCCTTATATACCTGCTTGGAAAGTTAAAGGACTGGAAAGAAATACAGCTGCTGTCTTTAAAACCTGGTACTGTTCTGAAGGTAGCATCCTGCCTGAACAGGCCGGTATTTTCAAATGGATTCCAGTAAATGACCGAATCCGCATGCCTTAGATAAAATCCCGGGTGACTTGCAGATTCTATGGATATGCAAGCCGGGTCAGCAAGTCCCGGTACTATTTTCCACTTCCCGTCTATAACAGGTGTTATACTGGCATTTGCATCCATACGTACCCGCCCGTTTATTGCACGTGCATAGTTTCCGGGGTAGTTATATGCTTCGAACCTGTCGTATGTCTGTGCTGCAACACCTGCCGGCATGAGATTTGCAACTTCAAGGGCACTGAGGGCACGGTCAAATACCTTTATTTCATCCAGCTTTCCCTTGAAGAAGTCTACATCCGTACCATAGTATGAATAATATCCTATGGTTTCCATAGGAAGGGGAATGGCATCTGCTATCCTATCGGTGTAAGCTCCGTTTACATAGAGGCTGGTATAAGTGCCGTCACATGTAAATGTCAGGTTAACCCACTGCCCAATGGGAGCAGTATAGTTGAAGGCGTAGTCCGCTGCATCCATTTTTGAAATGCCTACCTTGTTGGTATTATTGAATTGTTCTATTTTGATAGCTCCTGCACCGGAGCCTAGAAGTGCAGCGGATGCAGCAGAGGAATCCTGCCTGTTTACCCACATGGATGCAGTCCATGCACCTTTAATGTCAGCTCTTCCCAGATATATTCCATTGCTGATGCCATTAAAGCTTAGAGCACTTCCCAAATAGCCTGTTGTCCAGGAGGCTCCGTTTATGGTTCCCGTAGCTCCACCCCAAGCATCGGCAGCGGTTGATCCTGCGTTCTCGTTAAAGTTCCAATAGTCCGCTTTGTTTTGCAGATTATCAATAATTTCAGCCTGCGTTAGTGCACGGTTATATACCTTTACATCATCCATTGCACCGTTCAAATAATCATAAGGAGCCGAAGTACCCGGATTCCTGCGATATCCCATGGTTTCTAGAGGAAGGGGCATTACATTCGGAACCGTCCCCTTGAGAACTCCGTCTGCATATAGGGCGGTTCCAGAGCTTGTACCTACAAAGGTGAGGTTGACCCATTGACCTATGGGTACTGTATAGTTAAAAGTAGCATTATGCTCATCCCATCTGGAAATTCCAACCTTATAGGTATTTTCCCACTGGTCAAGCTTCAATGCACCGTTGATTGAGCTTAGCAAAGCGGCAGTATCCTTGGCAGCACTTTTTTTCACCCACATGGAGGCAGTCCAGGGCACAGGAATATCCTTCATGTTCAGGTCCACTTTTCCGTCCGCACCGTTGAATACCAATGAATTGCCTCTGACTCCGGCTGTTCTTGATACTCCCCCGGAGATATATCCGGTGTTATTACCTGCCGAATCACCAACGGCAGAACCCTGTTCTTCAAATTTCCAGCTTGCAACCAATCCGCTGCTGTTGACAATTGCCGCTATTTGTGCGGCAGTCAGAGCTGTCCTGTAGATCTTTATTTCATCAATTGCACCCTTCATGAAATCGATATTTGCTCCGTTGGCACGTCCGTATCCTATTGAATCCATCGGAAGGTCTATCACCTGAGGTATGCTGTCCTGGAAATTGCCATTTACATAAAGGGCTGTTCCTTTGGATGTACCCACAAAGGTAAGGTTTACCCACTTGTTCAAGGGTGCGGTATAGTTGAAGGTGAAGTCTCCAACCCCCATCTTTGTGATTCCAACCTGCTTCGTATTGTTATACTGTTCAAGCTTGATGGCCACCGTTGTTCCTGCAAATAGGGCAGCAGACCCACCGGAAGCTGCTTCTCTCCTTACCCATACCGATGCAGTCCATGGTCCCGCGAGATTCTGCTTTCCCAGTAGGATGCCGGTTGTTCCATCCAATTTAAGGGCTGTTCCGTTTCTTTCGTTGACCCATGCTGAAGTACCTATGACGGTTCCCGTATTACTGCCCCAGGAATCTGCTGCTGTAGCGCCGCTGCCTG
>JARKQP010000592.1 GCA_029974875.1 Mobilitalea sp. | reverse complement strand
CTGCCCTACAGCAATATAGCAAGGGAATATCTGCTTAGGGAAGGGATTCCTGCCGACCGTATCATCAAAACCGGAAGCCCAATGTATGAGGTTATCCAGTCCAGGAGGAAGGAAATAGAGGGATCTGACGTATTGGAGCGGCTGGGGCTTGTGGGCGGGGGATACTATATTGTCTCCTTCCACAGGGAGGAAAACATTAATTTGGAAGGGCATTTTAAGAAAATTGTAGACACAATCAATACCATAGCCGATACCTACCAAAAGCCTGTTATCATAAGCACCCATCCGAGAACCAGGCTGATGCTGGAAAAGCAGGGAATGGAATTTAATCCCTTGGTTACAGCCATGAAGCCCTTTGGCTTCTTTGACTATTGTAAGCTTCAGATGGAGGCAAGGGCAGTGTTAAGTGACAGCGGTACGGTCAGTGAGGAAGCCGCCATCCTCGGCTTAAGGGCCATTAACCTCCGGGAGGCACATGAGCGCATGGAGGCCATGGAGGAGGCAGTCGTTATGATGACAGGGGTAAGGAAAGAACGGGTATTGCAGGCACTGACCCTCCTTGAGGAGCAGAAGGCAGGAGACCTGCGCGGGGTGAGTGATTATGGAATGCCCAATGTATCGGAAAAGGTCGTAAGGATTATCCTTTCCTATACGGATTATGTCAACCGGGTTGTATGGAATAAAAACATGTAAAAAGGTATGTAAAAGGAAAAAGCAGACGATTCGACATAATTAGTAACAAAATCCCCTATTTCAGCGTATTATATTACAGATATACTGTTTTAACATAGAAAGGGGAATGTTTATGGATTTTCTTGATTTTTACCGCTATTTTCTTATTCTCATTGTTCCAGGGCTAATAGGGGCACTTGCTTATAGTATAGTGGCATGCTTGCGTACAGAGATTGGTCTGTTCACCGCGCTGATTATTGATTTACTTACCTTTATCATCATGCTTGCCGGATTATTCCTATTTCACGGTGTTGCAACCATCGAATATCTGCTCTATGAGTTTACCTGTTTAAGCTTCACCATAAAATATGCATTGTTAAGTATTCTGATTGCAATTATTCTTGGTGTAATAGGGGGCTTTATCCGGAGATTATTCTTCTGGATCAGACGTTAAGGTATAAGGTAGCCAGATATGGAAATGCCGGAGCAGGCTTTGCTGAGAAGGCGTTACCGAAAAAATTACGATAGAAGATTTATTAACAGTGGGCTGTACACCGGGCGGGTTTAACCGCCGGTGTACAGCCCACCATTCATAGCTGTAACCAGATTTTATGGTATGAGGGTTAGTCTGTTGATTCCTCATACTTTTTATATATAGGAAAATGAATGAGTAACTATAGTCAGTGGCAGTGCATTTTATTTTGCAAATACCATGTGGTCAATCCGGGCAGTCTGGGGCTTGGCCCACAGCCAGGAATTCTTACAGGTCTGGTCGAAATAAAAGATAGCGCCTCGGCTTGGGTCACTGCCGAATATCGCAAGCCGGGCAGCACGTTTTGACTCGGCGGAGGGGGTATTCTTAATCATACCGTTCTTCACCGGTGTAAATTGATAATAGGAGTCAAATTTCTGGTAAATAACCTTTGTGATAGTAGGTGCCCAATCACCGCTTTGAACCCGGTTTATAACTACGGCGCCGACAGCAATTTTAGCCTGCAGGGATTCCCCGGCAGCTTCGGCTTCGATCAGTCTTGCCAACAGGTCAAGCTCACTGCTGGAATAGGAAATTACAGCATCGGCAATACGGTAAGGCGACACGCCGGGAACCAGTATTTTCTCCCCGGGAACAATGGAGGTGCCGGTCCGGTAATTGGCCCTTGTTAAAGAGGATAGGGGTATGCCGTACTTGCCTGCGATTTTGAACAGGGATTCACCACTTTTCACTTTGTGTACGTGGGCAGGAACGAAGATGACATCCCCTGGTGACAGGCTGTCTTTCTCGAAATTATTAGTCGCCCGCAGGGTGCTTACGCTGGTGTTGAATAATCTGCTAAGGGAAGAGAGTGAGTCGTTACTGGTTACGGTATAATCAGCCGCTTCTACGGTTGACGCTTTGAGCGATAATAGTAATCCGATTGCTATTACTACTATCTTCTGAAATCGTTTCATAGAAACCTCCTTCTTTTGGATAAATTCTTTAGTAGCTAGGGCACATTACCAATGTTACACGAATACTGAAGGTTTTTCCATGGAGATTTACTGGTAAAAGAGCTAATGATTGATAGTACAGGCAAGAGTTAGTAAAAATGAATAAAGGAGATGGGGGTTTTTCAGGGTTTGAGTACATAATATACAAAGAATATTTTGGGGAGATTTTTTGAACTGGAAATGAGATTTTTATTTCTAAGGAAAATGGTGCGGATAGCCGGTTTGGCTGACCTGATCGAAGCGGGGAAAGTTCAAATTTGCCCTATTTTATCTTGTGGTTTCTAAGTTGCGTATAGAAAGGGGAAAGGGATAATTGCACTGCTTACTTATTTAAACAATAGGAATAATAAGCACAAAAAATAACTGCCCCTGACTTAGCCGGTCCGGTGGGCAGTTAATCTGACAGCAGGAGGCTAACCACTTTGTGGTCGGTTACTCCTTTTCTTATATTTACTATAACATGATTCCGGATCAACGTAGAGCTATAGTGAGATTAAAATTATGGTTTGAAATCTTTTACTGAAAGCTTTTTCCGTCGATCAGAATAAGGAATCAATCCTTCCTCAACTTAACTATATTAGCAGCACTACGGCGGCGGCTGTCCTCAATGGCTGCGTAATGCTTTTTCGTGGTGTTGACATCCTTATGCCCAAGCACATCTGCAACTAAGTAGATATCGCCGGTTTCCCGGTATAGGCTGGTGCCATAGGTGCTGCGGAGCTTATGGGGTGTTATCTTTTTCAGCTTCGTTATGGTGGAAGCATATTTCTTTACAAGGTTTTCTACGGAACGGACATTGATACGTTTCATCTGTATGGAGAGGAAGAGGGCATTCGTATGACCTTCGCAAGGAATCATCTTATTCCGTTCCTCCAGATATTCCTGAAGGGCTTCCCGGACCTCATCCCCGAAATATACGATTACCTCATAACCGCCTTTCCGGCGGATTTTAATTCCGTTATTTTCAAAATCAACATCGTTTATATCCAGGCCGACACATTCCGATACACGGATTCCTGTGCCTAAGAGGAGGGTCATAAGTGCAAGGTCACGGATCTTAGTTTTTTCATGGAATTTCTGCTGGGTTTTCGTCATGTTCTGGGCGTGCTCAACCTCATCCAGGAGCCGGACTACTTCATCTATCTCCAGCCTGACAATTGATTTTTCATGTAATTTTGGGACGCTGATTAAGGAAGCAGGATTTGTCTGGATCATTTCCTTTTTGAAGTAATAGCTGTAGAAGCTGCGTAAGGATACCAGCTTGCGTTTCTTGCCGTTTTCAGCGTTAAGGCGCTCTTTGGAATCGGATTTATAATAGGACAGGTATTCCAAATATTCTTCGATATCAATTGCACGGATCTGATCCAGGATATCAACCTTGATATTCTGGATTTCTGTATTCTTCAGAGCCGGGTTGGACTTTTTTAAGAATTCGAAAAAGACTCCCAGATCATAGGCGTAGGCAATGCGGGTCCTGGACGAGGTCGTGGGCTCAATGCCGCGGAAAAAGTCCCTGCAAAAACGGGGCAAGGATTCTAATAATTTTCTAAGCTTTTCTGTATTATCAATATTTATCTGATCATGGTAATTCCGTTCAGCCATTATTATGTCTCCTTATATAAGCAGTGGTTCTATGTATCATTTGACATTATAACACAGAAGAGAAGGAATGCAAACCTATCCAAAATATGAAAATGAAGGAATTATGGTATATGACGTAAAATATAAGTGAATTACTACTATATAATCAAAGCTTTGAAGCGTGGACTTTCTGTGAAATAATTGATTCTACTACTGTGGGATGAGTGCCGAAACATAAAAAGCCAATTAACTACAGGAGTAGTCGGTAAAATAATGGGGATTGGGCAAGGAGTCTACAAGGGAAGACAGAATATAGTATGGCAATATGTCGAAAGCTGTAGTTTTATTTTATAATTAAATAAAAGAAATGTTATATGTGACACAATTTTAACATTTATGTATTTTATTGTAACTACAGACAAATGTAACCATAAATGGATTCATCTTGTTTATTGGCAACTGAGGAAAAGATTTTTAAGCTGTCGGAAAACAGGGGAGGGAGCCCCTCGATCCAAAGTGGCTTGAAGATGAGGATTAGGACAGGAGGTACGGTACCGAAATGAGTTTTACAATGCAAAAGCTGGGGTCAGCGGGCAACAAGGCGAGCGACAATTTATTAACCAAACACATACGAAGGATAAAAGTGGGCTGTTTTATGATAGCAGCTGTTTTTCTGGCAGGAATCTCTGCCACGACAGCGGAAGCAGCCTCGGGAATTAAAATATATAATTACACAACGGCAAAGACAACAACGTATACGGGAATACAACCAAAGGTAACCTATAACGGGACGGCCATCGGGAGCAGCGCTACTCCCGGAATTCTGGTAAATGGCATAGCGCTGGTGCCCTATGACGATATTTTTCAGAAGTCAAAGCTGTCGGCGGAATGCACCTATAATGAGAAGAAGAATACAGTTACTATTAAGAAAAACGGCAAGACGATTGTTATGACGGTTGGCAGCAAGAAGGCTACCTTGAATGGCTCTGCGGTAACCCTGCCGGTGGCACCGGTGAAGTTGAAATATGTGGCAGCAGGGAAAACAAAGGTGCTGGTACCTTCTAGGTATGTCGCTGAGAAGCTGGGGCTGGGATATTCCTGGAACAGCAAAACCAATGTGATCGCGATTAAAAAGGATACGCTTACGCTGGCCTATAATGGTGGTGCGAAGTTTGAATATGCCGGTACAAAGGGAAAGGTTACGGTTGATGGGGAAGCGGTGGAGCTTGGCAGCATGCCAAGTATCATTACCAATAATACGGCCATGCTGCAGGCAGAGGCAGTATTTTCGGATTCAGAGATCGCTGCAGACTATAGCTATGATGAGACCACAAAAAAGGTTACCCTGAAGAAGGACGACCAGACGCTGGTAATGACAATCGGCAGCAAGACGGCTTCCTTAAACAATAAGAAGGTCCAGCTGGATGCGGCACCCATTCTTGTCACAAATTATGAGGATAATGGTACCTATGTCATGGTTCCCGGCTCTGTGACGGCAACCTCTTTAGGATATCAGTACCAGTGGAATAGTTCCGCAAAAACCTCAGTGATTACCACGAAAAAGAGCAGTGGGGGATCCTCTGGAAATTCAGCACCGGAGCTTGGTGATGGCAAGGTAATAATTGAGGTAGGAACGGTTATAAATGAGTGGCCTGGAAATGAGGCCATATACCAAAAGTGCTCAGGGATACATGAGCTTGGTGTCCAGGGCACCTATGCTGCAGGAAGTATTGAGTCCGTTGTCAGGGATAGTGGTAATGCTAAAATGAATGCTGAGACCTATAAAATCTCAGCTACCCAACCCTTTGGGAATGTGACCTCTAAAAGCTTGGGCAATACCATAACAATAACAGCTGAGAATCTTAGCTGCGCAAACCAAAGCTATCCGGTCTATGGTGTCTCCGGAAGCTTGGTAAATACCATTGCAACCTCCACTGGAGGGCAGGGCATCGGTTCGGCCATTGTATTTGAAACCATTTCCGGTGATTATGAGTATGACTTAAGGCTGTCAGAGGACCGCAGGCTGCTTTACGTAACCGTATATACAAATGCATTAGTTAAGGCGACTGCCGGTATCAATGCGGCAGGAGATTATCTTACCCTGGAGGGCTTATCTCCCCTTAAGGTGGATTTGAATGAGCAGGAGAACCTGATTACCCTTGAGCTTCCCGGTACGGTAAATAGCTTGGGAGAGATTGGGGCGGCTGTCAGTGGAATGCAGTTCATGAATTACGTAAGCATTATCTCCGCAAATAATAAAACACAGGTAGTGATATCCCTGACGGGAGAATATGTGTATTACTTCCTGGAGAACGGCAATGGGTATACCATATCCTTCCAGAAGGTATCCGCCGGTTCCTGGGACGGGGGCGGTTCTGTCATGGAGGGAATTCCGACCGTGGGGGATCCAAGTGCCTACGAGATAGTAATCCCAAGGCCGGAAGGACTTACAGCGGATATGGTTTCCCATGAGGACTTCTATCTCAGCAAATATTTTGTAATAAGACTCTTGGGGGATTATGGGGATTTCTATAATGCCAACAGTATAGATAATTCCAGCAACCAGGTAAATAATGTTACGGTTTCCGTTAAAGATAATGTTACGGAGATTAAAGTGGCAACCAGAGTGATCCAGGGCTATGAGCTGGCTTGGGATTCTGAAAATATCTATATCAATGTTGGGAATCCGGCAGAGATATATGATAATATCGTGGTACTTGACCCTGGGCATGGAGGAGCAGCAGTTGGGGCACAGTATTATGGAGCCAATGAAAAGGATATCAATTTTAAGATCCTTTACACGATCGGCAAGCAATATTTTGACAGTGACCCGTCAAGATTGAAGGTTTATTACACCAGGACGGCAGATTATGATATACCCTTAAATGATAGGGCTGCTTTTGCGAAGCAGGTGGGAGCCGATTTATTTGTCAGCTTACATGCGAATGCCTTAAAGGGTTCATCGGCCAGCGGCACGGAGGTATATTATTCGAAGAAGAATAATTCTGCTAATAGCGCAGGGTTGAACAGCCAGACCTTAGCATCCAGGCTCCAGGATAATTTAGTTTCAAGCCTGAGTACAGTAAACAGGGGCGTGAAATCCGCAGATTTTGTGGTTATTTATAAGAATACCGTACCTGCCGTATTAATTGAGCTGGGCTTCATGTCCAATAAATCAGAGCTTGATAGGTTAACAGATGAGGCTTTCCAGACAGAGGCAGCCAGGATAATTTATGAAACACTGCTTCAGGTGTTTGACGAATATCCGAGTTAGGAAGCTTTGGGATAATCAGATAAATTAAGTAGGTCAGTTAATCAGATAAAAAGCAATAGGAATAAAACGATTATAATAAGTTTAAGAGAAGGGCATCTGGGTTATCATTGAGGTGACCCCTAAAAGTTAGACTTTATGGCGAAGTGGATTTTCCACTTTGCCTTTTTCTTTTA
>JARKQP010000588.1 GCA_029974875.1 Mobilitalea sp. | reverse complement strand
TGTCATTATTTCATCATACTGCTGCCTCATTTCCTCATCCGATGCGGTCAGCTCTTCATAAAGCTGGGTCAGCTCCTCGTGGCTCTCGGACAGGTTCTTTTTCATTTTCCTGATTTTCCGGATGTAGAACAGCAGCATATTAATAAACACAAGGAGCAGGGCAAAAGCCGCTGCCACGCTTAAGACTAAGGTCTTATAGGTTTCATAAAAGGAAAAGGGCTTATTGATAATCTCGCTGCCCTCAGGCAAAGAGCTAAGGGAGATACCGTAGCGCCCCAGCTGGTTATAGTCAAACACGGTCTTCACGGAGCTGGGAGCCGACACCGGAATATCCTCCGGGGCTTCCCCGTCCAGGATACGCTTCGCAAGCCTTGCCGCGTTTTCCCCGTGCAGCCTGCCGCTTAATAAGCTCCCTCCTAGGATTCCCCGGTCCAACCCAAAATCATACAGGCCATATACCGGAGCATTGCTTCTCGCGGATAGCTCACTGTTTACATAATCCATATCAAAGATTTTTCCCGTCGCATCACTGGTGTAAGTCGTAACTAAGATGATGCTATCCTGGTCCAGTTTTCCCGCCTTCCGTTTTATTTCCTCAAAGGACAGATTGTTCCAGGGTTCAACCTGCAGGTCAGGATTAAAGCTCTTTATTGCAGCCGTGGCAATCTCCCCGGTGGATAAACCGCTCTCTGTATTGTCAAAGAGCAGGTACACCTTTTGTAAGGAGGGGTTGATTTTTGCGGCAAACTCCAAGGTTTTGGTGGGATCAACGACCTCCAGCACACCCGTAACCCCTGGGATTCCCTCCACCAGCACTTCCTCACCTATCTGATTGATCCCGCAGAACACAACGGGCGCAGCTGCAAATATCTCCTCCCTGTATTCCAATGCAAACGAAAGTGCGGCATCATCCGTCGTCACAATCAGATCCACTTTGTTCTGCTTATATTTATACTTATAATAGTCGTGGAGATATTCCCAATTCCTCACCGAATTATAATTCTTCCAGTCCATGTATTCCACGTAGAAGGATATGTTTCTTCCTTCCTCACTTAAGGTCTGCATTATTCCTTCGGTTTCTTCCCTCGTCCATGTAAGTCCCTCATGGTAGGAATTCAAAATCAGAACCTTTTTGGAGCTGTCTTCCCCAGCATGTACCCGGTCCGGAAAATACATGCCATAAATGGTACAGAGTATCATAAATGCGGCAATACTTAAGAGCTTTGTCCGTTTTCCTAACATTCTTCCCCCTTCTGCGCCTGGTTATAATCACGTCCACCCGGATTAATCCATCCGTCTTTATGAACATTATACCATTATATTAATTCTTTACAACATAAATATTACATATTATGACAAAATACTTCAAGACTTCCTGATTTATCCTCCGCAGATGCCCTCCAAAGGATTTTGCTGTCCAAGCCTCCTATCCTGGGAACCCCTTAATTTGGGGATGCCCTAATGGATTTTAGTATTATAACCGATATTTTAGAATATACTGTAAACTAATCAAAGTCTGAGAGGAGCAATGTGATAGGTATGGGACGGCGGATGAGTAAAGGTTTTTGGGTTGCACTAGTGATTTTCAGCCTGATGGGACAGGTTGCATGGGTCGTGGAAAATATGTATTTTAATGTGTTCATTTATAAAATATTCCACGCCTCTGCGGCACAGATCTCCCT
>JARKQP010000567.1 GCA_029974875.1 Mobilitalea sp. | reverse complement strand
CAAAAAGCCTTGGAGCAGAAGGAATTTGAAGTATACTATCAGCCTCAGCTGGACATAAAGGCCAACCGCGTAACGGGCTTTGAGGCCTTGCTGCGCTGGAACAGCCCGGAGCTGGGGCAGGTGTCCCCTTTGAAATTTATTCAGGTTGCGGAGGATACCCATTGTATTATCCCCCTGGGTACCTGGGTACTGCAGGAGGCTTGCGGCTTTCTGGCAAGGCTGGAGGAAAAGGGCTATGGGAAAATGGATATATCGGTGAACATATCGATCATCCAGCTGCTGCAGGAGGATTTTATCGGCACGGTGCTGGATGCTTTAAAGGTATATCAAATTGAACCCGAACGCCTTGAGCTGGAGATTACGGAATCAATCCTGATGGAATCCTTTGAACGCATTATATCAAAGCTGCAGATCCTGCGCAGCCATAAAATCAGGATAGCTTTAGATGATTTTGGAAAGGGGTATTCCTCCTTAAATTACTTAAAGCAGCTCCCGATCACAACCCTGAAGGTGGATAAGTCCTTTGTGGATTACATTACCGATACCATGGAAGACGATTTTGTGAGCTATATCATCTCCATGGGTAAATACCTGGGGATGTGCGTGGTAGCAGAGGGGGTGGAAATCCCGAAGCAGCTGGATTACCTGGCAAGATATGACTGTGATAAGATCCAGGGCTACCTGTTTTGCAGGCCTGTTCCGGAAGCGGGGATCTATAGCCTGCTGGATGAAAATAAAAAGATTTTGACTGGATGTTGATTTATGATGAAAGCTCTTACGTATTTGGTGAATAAAGCATATGAATGGCAGAAATGGATGGTCAGCCTTCTGGTGGAAGTAATGAAAAAATATTGGCTTGGGGCGTTGCTATGCCTTGGTGCGATGATAATCCTGGATTTTTTCTTTGGAAGCGTATGCTTTAGCACACTGTTTTTTGGGATCCCCTGTCCTGCCTGCGGCATGACCAGGGCGGCAAAGCTGATGGTGACGGGGCACTTCCGGGAGTCCTTCCAGATGCATCCGCTACTGTTTCTTGTAGCAATCGGTATCATTGGTTATCCAATTATAAAAAAAATATTAAAAAATTATATACTAATTATAAAGTTATATGTTATAATATGTATAGTTATTTTTATTGGCGTTTACATTTACCGGATGAGAATGTATTATCCTGGTATAGAACCAATGGTTTATTATAAGGATAATTATCTCCATAGGATAATGCGGCTGTTATATGACAGCAGGCTGGTAAAATAGCTTAATACTTTACGCAGGAGGAAAATGATGGATAACTACGGAGTACCGAATGGAGTGCCAAACGGAGAGCAGTTTGAAAAACCTATGGGCTTAGGTGATTGGTTAATAACAATCATTATACAGGCCATTCCATGTGTTGGAATCATTATGTTGTTTGTATGGGCATTTGGACAGGGGAACACGAACAGGAAGAATTATAGCCGTGCTATGCTGATCATTACAGCAGTAGGAATAGTGTTAGGAATCATTTTGTATGGATCAATGGCTTCAATGTTATTTAATATGATAAATTCATATTCGTATTAATTCGATTTCCAAACATAATGCAGAGCCGCAGGAGCCAGATAATTATCTGGCTCCCGCGGCTTTTAATATTTCCCAGGCATCCGGCTTAAAGCCGACGATAACCGTCCCATCCTTTACAACAATCGGGCGCCTGACTAGCATGCCATCGGTGGCAAGCAGGCGGAGCTGCTCCTCCTCGGACATATCCGGGAGCCTGTCCTTAAGCTGCAGGGATTTATACAGCTGTCCGCTGGTATTGAAGAATTTACGCAGCGGCAGTCCGCTCGTTGCATGCCACTCCTTTAGCTCCCCGTAAGTGGGATTGTCCTCTTTGATATGGCGGTCGGTATACATAATTTTATTCGTATCCAGCCAGCTTTTCGCTTTTTGGCAGGTGCTGCATTTGGGATATTCAATGAATAGCATGTGTAATCTCCTCTTTACTTGGTGTATTATGGTACTTTTATGATTTTACCATGTCTGAAACCAGGTGACAAGCGGCAGAATGCGTGAGATAATAGTGATATTAGAATAAAAATATATGAAAAAGCTTTTAGGAAGGAGAATATGAAATGAATGAAACATTGAAGGTAATAGCAGAGCGGTATGCCTG
>JARKQP010000535.1 GCA_029974875.1 Mobilitalea sp. | reverse complement strand
CGGAAACATTTGCCCGGTTCCCGGCCCCGTAATTGCTGCTGATAATCGGCTGGATACCTTGTGCCACACCCGTATATATTGCCATGACCACTAAGGACAGGTTAGCTATGACACCATATGCCGCAACACCGGTGTTCCCTTCCAGACCCAATATAATTATGTTAAATACAATGATAACGATACCTGAGGAGACCTCCGTGATAAGGGAGGGTAATCCAATTGAAAAAATAGAGCCGGCCAATTTGCCTGACAAGTTACATTTTTTCAGCCGGAAGTAGTTTTTCTTTTTTAGGAAAAAGGGAGACAGTATGAGCATGCTGATAACCGGCGCAAGGCCGGTCGCGAGAACTGCCCCGAAAATCCCCATTTTGAAAGGGAAAATAAAAATATAATCTAAAATGATATTAGACAGGCTTCCTCCAAGCATAGCAGCCATAGAAAGCTGGGGGGCGCCATCATTTCTTACAAAGCACAGGAGCACATTGTTCATCATAAACATAGGGGCAAACAGCAGGATTACCTGCAGGTAGGTCTTACTCATCTGAAAAACTGTTTCATCGGCTCCGAGTATTTTTGTGATTCCTCCGGAGAAAAAAATCCCGGTTACAAAGAAAGCGGCTGCGAAGACTAACGCCAATATAAAAGCATTGGTAAAGGTGCGGTCCGCAGCATCCTTATCATTCTGGCTTTTCAAAATAGAATATTTCGTACCACCGCCAATCCCAAGCATCAGTCCGCTGCCATGGATAAAGCTATAGATCGGAATGGCAAGGTTTAAGGCGGTTAAGCCATTTGCCCCAAGCCCCAATGCAACAAAGAAGGTATCCGCTAAAATATAGCAGGACAGCCCTATCATGCCAAGTACATTCAATGACGAGTATTTTGCGAAATCCTTAAAGCAAGTAGAATGATCCATAAAAATAAAACCTCCATGTAAGATAAAAAAATAAAACGCCTGTCCCCCATTCCTTCTAAGGCCTAATGGAATGGAAACAAAGCGTTTACCCGGCGGCAAAATATGCACATAGGCATCATAATACAGCTGGTTTGAAAAGTCAATACATTTTATCTTTTAGGTCTATCGAATATAGTTCATCCTTGGCAATTGACAATGCTATTGTAATATAATAAGCTGAATCATAGTTTAAAATTCAACACTTGTCAAGGTTTTAAAGGAGGATTATGAGCGCTTTTGTTCGATTTGAAAATGTAGGAAAGGTGTATCATTCCGGCGATGTTACTGTCAATGCGCTGCATGATACCAGCTTTGAAGTAGGGAAGGGGGAGATCTGTGTCATCGTCGGTCAATCGGGAGCAGGAAAGACGACCCTGCTTAATATACTGGGCGGCATGGATACCTTGACCTCCGGTAAGGTCTATCTCGGTGAAACAGAGATCTCAGCCATGAATAAACGCGGTCTGGCAGGCTATCGGAGGGAGGACATCGGCTTTGTGTTCCAGTTCTATAACCTGATACCGAACCTGACTGCCCAGGAAAATGTGGAGATCGCCTCCCAGATGATTAAAAATCCGATTCCTGCGGCAGAGATTCTTAAGAGTGTAGGTCTTGGGGAGAGGCTTTATAACTTCCCGGCCCAGCTGTCAGGGGGAGAACAGCAGCGTGTGTCCATCGCCAGGGCTTTGGCAAAGAACCCTAAGCTGCTGCTCTGTGATGAACCCACAGGGGCACTGGACTATAATACGGGAAAGCAGATACTAAAGCTATTACAGGATCAGAGCCGTAAGAATGGAATGACGGTGGTTATCATTACACATAACTCAGCCTTAACGGCCATGGCTGACCGCGTCATCCATATCAAGAATGGCACCGTATCCTCCGTACGCAAAAATGAGACAGTAATACCAGTTGAGGAGATTGAATGGTGATGATGAATTCAGCCTGGAATAAAAATAACCGCCGTGAGATACGGCATACCTTAGGCCGTTATATTGCAATCCTTATGATTATCGCCCTTGGGGTAGGCTTTTTCTCCGGACTTAAGGTTACCCGGGAAGCAATGCTGCGGACAGGGGATACCTATATTAAAAACAACAATATGTATGATTACCGGCTGCTGTCGACTCTGGGAGTCACTAAAGAGGATACGGCAGAAATTGGCAGGCTGGAGGGTGTGGAGGCCGCAGAGGCAGCCGTCTATGCTGACTTTATCACTGATTATAACGGCCATGCGGATCTTATCCTGAAGGCACATTCCATCACGGAACAGCTAAACCGGATAAATATAACAAAGGGCAGGATGCCGGAGGCTGCTAATGAGTGTGTGGTGGATGACTTGGTTTTTACGGAGGCGGATATCGGGAACACCATCATAGTTTCCGGCAAGAATACGGAGGATACCATCAGCAGCTTTGCCTACCGGGAATACACCATTGTCGGACTATGCAACTCCGTTAATTATATGTACCGCAGTGACCGCGGCACCACGAGGCTGGCGGGAGGCGCGGTGGCAGCCTTTGTCTATATCCCGGAGGGAGGCTTCTCCTTTGACTATTACAACGAAATCTATGTTACCTTAGAGAATAATGACGGACTGATCTTTAGTAAGGAATATGAAGACGCTGTCTTGGCCATGGAGCAGCCCTTAACCGATGCCATCGAAAAACGGGCGGAGCTTCGCTATCAGGATATTGTGGGAGAAGCAAATGACAAGATTGGGGAAGCGCAGGATGAATACGATGCGTCCTATGCTGAATATCTTGACAAAAAGGCAGAGGCAGAAACAGAATTACAGGATGCCTGGAAGACACTGGAGGATGGTAAGTCTGAGATAGAAAAAAATGAGAGCAAGCTATCCGACGGGGAAAAGAAGATAAAGGAAAGCCAGGAGCAATACGATTCCTCCCTTGCGGACTATAACAGCTCCAAAGCCTCCTATGAGGAAAAAAAGAAGGAAGCCCTGCATACCCTGGAGATAAAGCAGCAGGAGCTTGACAGCAACAGGGTAAAAGTAACTTCAGGCTTAAAACAGATCGAAGAGAGCGGAGTTCTGGAGCAGTACAATGCCTTAACCGGATCCCAAAGCACCCTGAAGGCTGCCCTGGCTGAGCTCACGGATACCGGCAGTACGGAATATATGACCTACCAGGCGCAGTTAGGGCAGGTAGAAAAGGGGCTTGCCCAGATAGAAGCCACGGGAATAATGGATCAATACCAGAGCTTAACGGAGGCTTTAGCCCAGCTTAATACGGCCCAGACACAGCTTAATTCCTCAAGGGCCGAAGCCGGTTCACAATTTGCGGCAACAGAAAAGCAGCTTGCCTCAGCAAAAGCACAGCTTGATACGGCAGAGCAGACCATAGGGAGCCGTAGGGAGGAAATTGCGGAGGGTAAGGAGGCGCTGGCAAAGGCTAAGGAGGAATATGCGGATGGGCTGGAGGAGTACAACAAGGCAAAGGCAGAGACAGAGGAATCCTTACAGGAAGCGGAGGATAAATTAACTGATGCCAGGGAGGAGATTGAAGAGGCCAGGGCGGATATTAATGACCTGGATAAGCCGGTCTGCTACGTCCTGGACCGGAGTAAGAACACCGGTTACGGCTGCTTTGAAAATGATTCCTCCGTCGTGGAAGGAATTGCAAAGGTATTTCCCTTTTTCTTCTTTCTGGTGGCAGCCCTGGTCTGCAGTACGACCATGACCAGAATGGTGGATGAGCAGCGTACCCAGATCGGTACGCTAAAAGCCCTTGGCTACAGCAATAGGGCAATCGCCTGGAAATACGTTTCCTATTCGGGGACGGCGGCAATCCTTGGCTGTATCCTGGGATATGCGGTAGGTACAAGATTATTTCCCTTTGCCATCTGGCAGGCCTACAAAATGCTCTATAGCTTTGCGGAAATCCAGTATGTATTCAACGCTGCGCTGGCGCTCCTGATGCTCCTCGTGTCCCTGCTCTGCTCCGTAGGTGCGACCTACGCCGCCAGCAGGACGGAGCTGTCCCAGATGCCGGCAGAGCTAATGCGCCCCAAGGCTCCCAAGGCCGGTAAGCGCATCTTCCTGGAATATATCCCCGTGCTTTGGAGCAGGGTGAGCTTCCTGCATAAGGTCTCCATACGCAACATCTTACGGTATAAAAAGCGTCTCTTTATGATGGTGCTTGGAACGGGAGGCTGTATGGCGCTGCTTTTGGCCGGCCTGGGTCTGGGTGATTCCATCAGCAATATTGCAGATGACCAGTTTGATACCATTATGATGTATGATTATACCATATCCTTTCAGGAGGCACAGACAGAGGAAGAGATGGCAGGCTTTCGCAAGGACACCGCCGGACTGCTTTCGGAATGTATCTTTGTCTGCACGGACAGCTATGAGGTTGTGGGGAAAAGCGGTACCCAGAGGGTGAATGTAATTGCAAGTGATGATCCGGATATCACCGAGGTAATTGGCCTGCACCTTAATGGCAGGGCGGTTCCCTTCCCGGAGGAGGGTTATGTTGTCATCAATGACCGCCTGGCGGAAACGGAAGGGGTAAAGGCGGGGGATACGCTGACCCTCAGCCTGAACGATACACAGACCTATAAGGTGGTCATTGGGGGGATATTTAAGAATTATGCCTTTAACTACATGTATATGAGCGGAGAAACCTACAGGCAGGTATTCGGAAAGGAGGCTTCCTATCAGACCGCCTATGGAGCCACGGATTCAGATCAGCTTTATGAGATTTCCGCAAGGCTTATGAAGGATTACGGGGCTTCCAATGTGTACGTTACTGCGGATACCAGGAAGCATGTGACCAATATGATGGAGAGCCTGAATTATATTGTCTGGCTGGTGATTGCCTGTGCCGGAGCCCTTGCCTTTGTAGTCATGTACAACCTGAGCAATATCAATATCACCGAGAGGAACCGGGAGATTGCAACGATTAAGGTGCTGGGCTTTTATTCCATGGAAACCTATAGCTATGTGTTCCGGGAGAACATTGTCATTACCTTGATCAGCACAATACCGGGACTGTTGGCAGGAATCTATCTGCACCGCTTTGTCATGGAACAGATAAAGATCGAGGCTGTATCCTTTAATATACAGATATTGCCTATGAGCTATGCCTACGCTTTACTTGTGACCTTCGGTCTGACCATACTGGTCAACTTAATCCTGGCAAGGAAAATCGAAGGGATCCATATGGCGGAGTCCTTAAAGTCCGTAGAGTAGGGGACAGAAAAAATAGTGCATAAAAAGACATCTTGATTGGTTTTGAACCGACCCCCAAAAGTTAGACCTAGAATCTAACGATTGGAGGTCGGTTTTATTATGCCGAAATACAGTTTTGAATTTAAAAAGCAGGTTGTTGAAGCATATCTACAAGGAGAAGGTGGATATACGTTTCTAGCCG
>JARKQP010000512.1 GCA_029974875.1 Mobilitalea sp. | reverse complement strand
TTATCTTAGGGCTGGCGGCAGTCTTTGCAGTCTGGAGCTACGGAGGGAGGCAGCTGGAGACCCGCCTTAAGAAAAGGAAGGAGCAGATGCTGCTGGATTATCCGGAGGTGATTAACAAATTCACATTGCTTATCAATGCCGGAATGACAATCCGCCAGACCTGGATAAAAATTTCGGAGGATTATAGCAGTAAAAGGGACAGCAGCCAGAGCCAGAAGAGGTATCTGTATGAAGAGATGCTGGTTACAGTCAGGGAGCTAAAGCTTGGGCTTCCTGAAAAGACGGCATATGAGCAGTTTGGAAGGAGGATCGGGCTAATACCCTATATTAAATTCTGCTCCCTGCTTTCCCAAAATCTGGTGAAGGGAACCAGGGGATTTACGGAGCTGCTGATCCTGGAGGCCTCAGAGGCCTTTGAGGAACGGAAGGAGGCTGCCAAAAGGCTTGGTGAGGAGGCAGGAACAAAGCTCCTTATCCCAATGATGGTTTTGTTAATCCTGGTATTTCTGGTTATAATGATTCCTGCCTTCTTATCCTTCCGGCTGTAGGGAGGAGACCAAGGGAGGGAAAGGTTGACTGATAAATAAAATAGGTAATCGCAAAACTGTAGTCAGTGAAACTTTTCATACAATTGGAGCAAATTCCTCTGCTCCATGCTGTATATGCGTTAATATGCGCTCAGGAACCTGCACCAATTGTATAAAAAATAGCGAAGTTTCTGGGTTTGGCAATTACTTAGTAAATAAAACAAGGAAAGGAGCTCTGCTAAAAGGGCATAGTATAACGGATGAAGAGTAGGTTAAAAAAATATTATTGGAGTATTGCAGCAAAGCAGCTGGATGGAATTGGCGTAATCGAGGTCATATTGATTTTAGTCATTATTATTGGCTTAGTATTGATATTTAGGAACCAGATTACGGCTATCATCCAAGGCGCATTTGAGTCTATTAACGGGAATGCGGGAGAAATTAATACTGAGATCAAGATTGACTAGGGTGTGTCTAGATTCATACTATTTTGGGGGCGGTAAGCTGACTGAGAGGAGGATGGCTATTGGGATGCTATAAGAAAAGACATGAAACAGCTGGTACAATCACGGTGTTTTTGAGTCTGATACTGCTGATAATCCTTTCTCTTCTGCTTACGATTATTGAAGGAGCCAGGGTATATACGGCAAAAGTAATGGCAGAGAGGGCGCTAACAACGGCTATGGATAGTGTCCTGGCGGAATACTATGGACCCTTGTGGGAGGAATACCATATCTTCGGGCGTTACCTGGAAGGAGATGCCTC
>JARKQP010000500.1 GCA_029974875.1 Mobilitalea sp. | reverse complement strand
GTAAAGCTGAATAAGCGCCAGCAGAAGCTGACGGTAGAATGCACCAATGAAGAGAATATGCTGATGCAGGAATATCTGAGGATGGAGGAGGTTTCCTTTACGATTATCTCCTATCCTGTGCCTGAGATCGGCAAGGATTATGAGGAAATCTTTGCTGAGACGGTAAAGGTGAACACCCTGGATAATGAGGAGTATGGCAGGATCCAGCAGTGTATTATTGATGCGCTGGACCAGGGGGATTATGTGAGGATCCTGGGGACAGGGGATAACCATACGGATCTGAAGGTGAAGCTCTATGCTTTGAAGGATCCGTCGAAGGAGACCTGCTTTGAAAACTGCGTTGCAGATGTCAATATCCCGGTGGGAGAGGTATTCACATCTCCTGTGCTTGCCGGAACAGAGGGAAGGCTGCATGTACCTAAGATATATTTGAATGATTTGGAGTATCTGGAGCTTGAGCTGGAATTTAAGGATGGTATTACGGTGGACTACAGCTGTAAGAATTATCCTGATGAAATAAAGAATAAAAACTTTGTAAAAGAGAACCTGTTATATAACCGTGATTTCCTGCCCATGGGTGAATTCGCCATTGGTACGAATACCACGGCTTATATGATGGCAAGGAAATTTGATATTGCGGCAAGGCTTCCGATTCTCATTGCAGAAAAGACAGGACCCCACTTTGCGATTGGTGATACCTGCTACAAGATGAGCGAGGATGTCAAGATCTTCAATCCGGACGGAAAGGAAATTGTAGCGCGTGATAACGAGATATCTCTTCTCCGCAAAACGGAAGTTTCCAAGGCGTATTTTAATTGCCATACGGATATCACCCTGCCATATAACGAAATTAAGGAAATAACGGTCTACCGGAAGGACGGGTCTACGATTCCGGTTATCAGGGATACGAGATTTGTACTGCCGGGGACGGAAGCGTTAAATTTACCCTTTGACAATCATTAAGCTTATTTTTCTATGCCAACATGCAGGCTGGTAAGGGCAAACCTGTGCTATCCAAATTTTCAGATGTGCTGCAGAATGGAGGATAGGTTGAAAGAAGTAAAAATATAAACGAAGGGGGGATCGGGTCCATGCCGCACTTTCATGGCTATTTGTGCAGTAGAGGGCAATGCCCGTAATGATGGGCATGGACGTTATTATGCTGAAAATAATTAATTTATCGAAGAGCTACAAAAGTGACAGGAGGGCAGTTGACCGGCTGAGCCTGGAGGTGGACAGCGGGGATATCTTTGGCTTTATCGGACATAATGGTGCCGGTAAGACCACCACCATCCGTTCTGTTGTGGGTGTCCTTGATTTCGAGGAGGGCGATGTTATAATTGACGGAATATCCATCAAGGATGATCCGGTGGCCTGCAAGCAAAAGCTGGCCTATATTCCGGATAACCCGGACCTGTACGATCATCTGTCAGGGATTGCATACCTTAATTTTATCGGGGACATTTATCAGATCGAAAAAGCGCAGCGCAAGGAACTGATCGGCAGATATGCGGATGCCTTTGAGCTGACACCAAACCTGGGGGACAGTATTTCCTCCTACTCCCATGGAATGAAGCAGAAGCTTGCCATTATCTCGGCCTTAATCCATAAGCCCAAGCTGTTGGTGCTTGATGAGCCCTTTGTCGGACTGGATCCGAAAGCGGCTTATACTTTGAAAATGATTATGTCAGACCTGTGTAAGGAAGGAAGTGCCATCTTCTTTTCAACCCATGTGCTTGAGGTGGCAGAAAAGCTTTGCAACAAGATTGCCATCATTAAGGGCGGGAAGCTGGTAACCTGTGGAACGACGGAAGAGGTGAAGGGGAATAGCAGCCTGGAAAACGTGTTCCTGGAATTGATCGATACGAAGTAGCACCCGGTGCACGCTAAAAACCCGTTGTAGTTTTTAGACAGACCCTTGACAAAATTTCTGGTAGGATGGTGAGTGTGTTGAAAAAGGTAATGCGACTATTGAGTGTTCAGCTGTTGGCAGTTCTTGGGGATATGCTTATGCTTGGTAAATCAAGGACAAAGAAACCGAAGCTTCTTTATGCCGGGCTGCTGTTTTTTGTTGTGGTAATGAGTATAGTATCCTTTACCTACAACTTAATGATAGGAACTGTCTTGGGGATGTACCACAGCCTGGAAGTGCTCCCGGCGATGATGATGGTGATCTTATGTATTACAATTCTCATGACAACAATATTTAAGGTAAAGGGCACAGTGTTTGGCTTCCGGGACTATGACCTGGTAATGTCACTGCCGGTGAGTACGGGTGAGATCATTGCCAGCCGCTTAATCATCCTCTATTCCTTTAATTTTATTTTTGTACTTATCGTCATGGTTCCAATGATGGTGGCCTATGGGATCCTGGCTCATCCTGGCTTGCTGTTCTATGTCTTTTGCAGCGTGGGGATGCTGTTTCTTCCCTTGGTTCCTATTGTGGTAGCATCATTTTTGGGAACCCTGATTGCCCTTGCGGCTTCAAAATTCCGGCATCAGAATTTGCTTAATATCCTGTTCACCGTAGGATTATTGGGAATCGTGTTTGGATTATCCTTTCTGCTGGATGGAAGGGAACAGCAGATTGTGGATGTGGGGAAAGCCGTAGTCGGCCAGGTGAATTCTGCGTACCCGTTAGCGGGGCTGTTTACCAGTGCGGTAATTGACTATGATGTGCTGGCGCTGGTCATGTTCATTGGAATTTCAATCCTGGCATTTTGGATATATACAGCATTACTTAAGCTCGTATTCAAAAGAATGAACACGGCCATGCTGACAGGAACAGCCAGGGCTAATTTTAAGATGGGGGAGCTCAAGACCTCCTCGCCTTGGAAAGCGCTGTATGGAAAGGAACTAAAAAGATTTTTTTCCTCATCCTTGTATGTATTGAATG
The DNA here is from genome assembly GCA_029974875.1 of Mobilitalea sp. The sequence goes on along the minus strand of JARKQP010000500.1, from coordinate 4,993 downwards.
CGGGAATTGGGATTCTGATGCTTACGGTAGGGGCAATTGCCTTGATTTTTGTCGACCTTGGAACCCTGGTCGGAGATCCCCAGGCAGCTGCCCAGCTGTCTACAAGCCTACCGGTAGCCATAAGCTTCTGTGTGGTTCTGACTTGTTCTTCGTCCTCCTCCATTTCCTTGGAGGGGCGCAGCCTATGGATTATAAAATCCCTGCCTGTCACTTATAAACAGGTATATCTGGCAAAGCTGGCAGTCAATTTGACCATAACAGCACCGGCAGTTCTGGATGCCGCTATAATAGGCTGGGCTCTGGGGCTGGGGATATACCAGACCGTGCTTCTGGTGCTGGTGACGGCAGCCAGCTCCGTACTGATTGCCTGCTATGGATTAGTAATTAATTTGATATTCCCTAATTTTAACTGGGTTTCCGAGGTTGTGGTGGTAAAGCAGAGCGCAGCTGTTATGGTAACAGTTTTCTCAGCTATGGCCTATGTGGGGATACAATTTGTAATTTTATATCTATTAGGATCTTTCCTGCTGGCATATCTGGTGTTCCTCATCCTGACGCTCCTTTTGGCTCTCATTTTATATTTGATATTGGTGACCTATGGGAAGAAACGTTACGCGGAGCTTTGATATTTGAGACACAAAGATTAATATTACTTATAGATGGCGTTCAAATTATTAGGCCGACTTATAAAAAACATAAGAAATTATTCGGCGAAAATTGACGACAAATGGGACGGAATATGCTAAAATTGTGAACAAAGTGGGGCAATTACTGCACTTGGGAATAGTTAAGATATAACTTCCGATAATCTTTTATGAGGAACTTCACATATGTTCCCATCCCCCGGAAAAGAATGGAGCTAATATTTTAACTATTCCTTGGAAGGTTAGTTTGCAGTTTAGGCTGCTATTCATGGCGAGTGAACCGGATTGCCGGTTCAGCTTGTATTCAAAACGGAGGTAATACGATGGATTATAAGAAGGCAGGAGTAGATATTGAAGCCGGCTATAGAGCAGTTGACCTGATGAAGGAGCATATCAAAGGGACGATGCGCAAGGAGGTTTTAACGGATATCGGAGGCTTTTCCGGGGCGTTTTCCCTGGCAGGCTTTAAGGGTATGGAGCAGCCTACTTTGGTTTCCGGGACGGACGGTGTAGGGACAAAGCTTAAGATAGCGTTTCTTTTGGATAAGCATGATACCATTGGTATTGACTGCGTTGCAATGTGTGTAAATGACATTGCCTGCGCAGGCGGCGAGCCTTTATTTTTCCTGGACTATATAGCCTGCGGCAAGAATGAGCCGGAGAAGATTGCTGACATCGTTAAGGGTGTAGCAGAGGGCTGTAAGCAGGCAAATGCGGCCTTGATCGGCGGTGAAACTGCAGAAATGCCGGGCTTCTATCCGGTGGAGGAATATGACCTGGCCGGCTTTGCGGTTGGAATCGTAGACCAGAAAAAGCTGATTACCGGTGCCTCCGTAAAGGCAGGGGATACCTTGATCGGTATTGCCTCCTCCGGGATCCATAGCAACGGTTATTCCCTGGTGAGGAAGGTTTTCCGTATGCAGCGGGATACCCTGGATACCTATTACGAGTCCTTGGGATCAACCCTGGGAGAGGTCCTGCTGACACCGACCAAGATCTATGTGAAAGCCCTGCAGAACTTGAAAAATGGCGGTATTACGGTAAAAGCCTGCAGCCACATTACAGGCGGCGGCTTTTATGAGAATATTCCTAGAATGCTTCCCGAAGGCATTCATGCAATGGTTAAAAAGAACAGCTATGACATCCCCCCGATCTTCCGTATGCTTTCCAAGGATGGGGATATTGCAGAGCAGGTAATGTACAATACCTATAACATGGGCATCGGCATGCTGCTTGCAATAGACAGCCAGGAGGCTGACAGGGCAATAAAGCTGATTAATGAAGCAGGGGAAAGGGCCTTTATCGTAGGAGAGACAGTGAGCGGCACGAAGGGAGTAAGCTTATGCTAAAGCTGGCGGTGCTGGTATCGGGCGGTGGAACGAACCTCCAGGCACTGATCGACCGGATAGAACAGGGTAAGCTGACTGGTGTTAAGATAGAGGTTGTAATCAGCAACAGGGCAGGAGCCTATGCGCTTACGAGAGCGGAGCAGCATGGGATTTCGTCCCAGGTTATTTTAAAAAAGGATTATGCGGACCGGGAGGCCTTCGATGAGGCGCTATTAAAGCTGCTGGACAGCTACCGGCCTGATCTGGTGGTACTGGCAGGCTGCCTGCTTATTATTCCGGAGCAGGTTGTGCGCAGTTACCAAAACCGTATTATTAATATACACCCGGCATTAATTCCGGCTTTCTGCGGTGATGGCTATTACGGGCTGAAGGTGCATGAAGCGGTGCTGGAAAGGGGAGTGAAGGTAACAGGGGCAACAGTCCATTTTGTGGATGAGGGAACTGATACCGGACCTATTATTTTACAAAAGGCAGTGTATGTACAGCCTGGCGATACGCCGGAGGTACTTCAGCAAAGGGTGATGGAAGAGGCGGAATGGGAGCTGCTGCCTGAGGCAGTCCAGCTGATCGCCGATCATAGAATTCTTGTGGAAAATAATATAGTTACAATTAGGTGATTGCAAAATAATGATAGATATAACTATGTAATTCCAAAATAATATAGTCACAATTAAGTGATTGCAAAACCATATAGCCGATGAAAAACTGCAGCAGCTTTTGAGTTTCGCAATTGCCGGATAGTTACGATAAAGGAATGGAGGATGAGGGATGAAGGTTTTAATTATTGGCAGCGGCGGAAGGGAGCATGTGATTGCATGCAAGGCTGCACAGAGTCCAAAGGTTGACCAGCTTTACTGCGCACCGGGAAATGCAGGTATTGCCGGTATCGCAGAGTGTGTAGATATCGCTGTCAATGAATTTGAAGGGCTGGCTGATTTTGCCGTACAGGAGAACATTGACCTGACCATCGTAGGACCGGATGATCCTTTGGTTGGAGGTATAGTGGATGTCTTCGAGGGCAGGGGACTTAGGGTGTTCGGACCCAGGAAAGAAGCGGCAATCATTGAAGGCTCCAAGGCGTTTTCTAAGGATCTGATGAAAAAGTATGGGATACCCTCGGCAGCCTATGAAACCTTTGACCATCCTTCACAGGCAATTGCCTATTTAAGCCGTAACAGCAATTATCCCATTGTTTTAAAAGCGGACGGGCTTGCACTGGGGAAGGGTGTCCTGATTTGCAATACCCACCAGGAAGCGCTTGATGGCGTGAAGCTGATTATGGAGGATAAACAGTTCGGCGTTGCAGGGAACCGCCTTGTTATTGAGGAATTCATGACCGGCCGGGAGGTATCCGTGCTGGCCTTCTGTGATGGAACCAATATTGCCCCTATGACAAGCGCCCAGGACCATAAGAGGGCAAAGGATGGGGACAAGGGGTTAAATACCGGAGGGATGGGGACCTTTTCACCAAGCCCCTTCTATACCAGGGAGGTAGATGAGTTTTGCAAAAAGAATATTTATCAGCCTACCATGGATGCAATGAAGGCGGAAGGCAGGGAATTTAAGGGGATCCTTTTTGTTGGGCTTATGCTGACAAAGGACGGCCCGAAGGTGCTGGAATATAATGCCCGTTTTGGTGATCCGGAGGCACAGGTGGTGCTTCCCCGGATGAAGAATGATATTATTGAAGTAATGGAGGCCTGCATTGATGGCAGGCTTGACCAGATCAGCCTGGAGTTTGAGGACAATGCCGCCGTATGCGTTGTTCTTGCTTCCCAGGGCTATCCCGAAGGCTATGTCAAGGGACTTCCCATTGAGGGGCTGGATGCCTTTAAAGGAAAAGAGGATTATTTCGTATTCCATGCCGGAACGAAAAAATTAGGGGATGAGATCCTGACCAATGGCGGACGCGTGCTTGGCGTTACAGCTACCGGAAAGGATCTGAAGGAAGCGAGAAAAAAAGCCTATGAGGCGACTGCCTGGATTGATTTTGCCAACAAGTACATGCGAAATGATATCGGTAAGGCAATTGATGAGGCATAAGGGCATGCGGGACTGATTTAGGAAATTGATAAGCATATAGAAAGATTTATATCATAGGAAGCAAATTAAAAAGCAACTTTTGATAGCTTATATACAGCATGGGAAATTATTTTCCCATGCTGTTTTTTTGCAAAATTCTTCAGAATTACCAAAGAAGAAATATCAATTAATGGGGGAATATGCCACATAAGTGCCATACTTCCTTTTTAGAATGTCAGTAAATAGAAAAAGAGGATACTTATTGGAAAAGGATTTTGGCAAGGATGCTGGACTGCTTACAAGCTGGGAAAGGGCAGGAAGACTGCCTTCAGGTTTGAATCATTTCTTGGGAAGGGGTTTGTAATGAAAAGACAGTACTTAAAAAAATGGCTGATTGTTTTTTTGATTTTCTTGTTGATTATTCCGCAGCAATTCATGGGGAATTCACATAATGCTTTAGCAGCACAGACGGGAACTGTAACGGCCAGTACATTAAATGTCAGGGCGAAAGCCTCGGTTACGGCAGCCAAGGTACAATTGAACGGAACAGATGTATACTTAAGCAAAGGAGATACCTTTAATGTAATTAGCAAGTCAGGGGACTTCTATTATGTATCCCTGAAGTTTAATGGAAAAACAGTAAAGGGCTATGTACATAAGGACTATGTTAAGGTGGCGGCAACACCGACGCCAACGCCAACGAAGAAACCGACGCCGACACCAAAGCCTGCCTCAAAGCCGACTGCCACACCTGTACCGACGAAGGCACCTTCTTCCGGTACGGCAATCACAAAAAAGGTTCAGATAAAGGCGGCTGTTACAGCATCCACCTTGAACGTCAGAAGCGGTCCGGGTACCGGTTATAAAAAGGTTGCCGGTCTGGCGAAGGGCAATGCTGTTACCGTAATTAATGAAACAGTGGGTACCGATAAAAAGAAGTGGTATGGAATATCCTTTGTATCGGACAAGAAGACCTTG
>JARKQP010000466.1 GCA_029974875.1 Mobilitalea sp. | reverse complement strand
GTACCGGGAGCCAAAGTTTGAAAGAAAGCCACTTTCAAACTATTTATTAAGGCCTATTCACTTTTTGAACAGGTCATCAAAAAGTGAAAGGCACGGGTGTAAATACGCAAAAAGCAGCAAGGACGCGCCTCACTGCTTGTTTGTGATATACTATATGATACAATTTTCCTATTGTCAACTACATTGTCAAGAAATCTGGCCTGCCCCCCCTGCTTATGCGAGGAATGCAATAATCTCCACTTCACACAATACGTCCTTGGGAAGCCTTGCTACTTCAACGCAGGATCTTGCAGGCTTGCCTGTAAAGTACTCGCCATAAACCTCATTAAAGGCTGCAAAATCATTCATGTCCTTGATAAAGCAGGTGGTTTTAATTACATTGGCAAAGGAAATCCCTGCTGCCTCAAGGATAGCTGTAATGTTCTTCATTACCTGCAGGGTCTGGATCCTGATATCCCCCTCTACAACCTGTCCGTTCTCCGGATTGATCGGGATCTGTCCCGAAGCATAGAGCATATTCCCATGGATTAATGCCTGCGAATAGGGTCCAATGGCTGCAGGTGCCTTGTCTGTCTGTATTACTTGAAACATATTTTTTACCTCCGGTTTTTTGATTTTCATTATAGTAATTATGGAGGAATTAATCAAGACGTTTTTAATTTTTTAAATTTCAACAAACTTTTTCCAATTTTAATCAAGAATTAACTTTTATTTTATATTTAATTAATTTATAGTTGATAAAAATACTTTACAATATACATAAAAAATCTTTAAAAAGAACTATTGACATTTTCTTGTCATATTTGTATTATTGTATTAATAAATTAATACAGTAGTACAGGTAAATCGACAATTGTGAAACCCAAAAAGGAGAAGAAAGATGCGAAAAAGAATAGCATTTATGTTATGCGCAGTACTATTAGCCGCAGCTGTGATGGCTCCCGCAGCGACCCGGGTATCCGCAGCAGACCGGGCAGCTGAAGTAATAAATGCCCTCGGTATCATGGAAACCGACAGGGATTTCAACGCTCCGGGCACCAGTATTGTAACGAGATCAAAATTTGCCCAGATGCTGGTCAACCTATCCACCGTCAAGAACGATATTTCCGGTGAAAGCAATGTATCCTTATTCAAGGATGTGAGTAAAACCCACTGGGCCTCCGGCTATATCCAGACCGCGGTTACAAAGGGCTGGATGTCCGGCTACTTAAACGGTACCTTCCGGCCAACCCAGGGCATCAACCTCCAGGAGGCCGTGTACGGGGTGCTGACCCTGCTGGGCTACAGCAACAGTGATTTTGCAGGCAGCAAGGCCAACGCGATAATGAAGCTGTACAAATCAAAGGGTCTGGATAAAAATATCGGCAAGGGAGCCATTGAGCTGCTGACCGTAAATGATTGCACCAACCTATTCTATAATACCTTAAACACAACGAACAAGGCAGGCACCAAATACGCTTCCGTCCTGGGCTATACCCTGGATTCCAAGGGGAATATTGATTACCTTTCCTTAATTAATATGGGGGTAGAGGGTCCGGTTATCGCCAAAGGCGGCTGGTACTCTGAAATACCCTTCTCCGTATCCATGGCACAGCTTTATAAAAACGGGATAGCCTGCAAGTACACCGACATTGATGCCTATGACGTGCTCTATTATTCGAAGAGCTTTAAAACCATCTGGATCTATGACAGCAAGGTAACCGGCACCATAGGCACCATCAATCCAAATTATACCTCTCCCTCCTCCGTAACCATCGGCGGAACAGAATACAGCTTTGCGGATACGGATGTTGCCCTCAGGTTCTCCGCAATGGGCGACCTAAAGGAAGGCAGGGTCGTTACCCTGCTATTGGGCAAGGACAAGACAGTGGTTGGGGTGCTTGACATTGACGAATACAATGTGACCATGACCGGCTATGTACTCAGTACCGGAACCCATATTGTGGAGGATGAAGAAGCCAACTACCGGGTTAGCGATTACGTAACCTTTGTGGATGCTGCCGGAAATGAATATACCCAGGATTATGATTCCACCCAGGTACTGCTGGGTGAGGGCAGCCTGGTACAGGTGAAATTTGTGGACGGCTTGGCAAGCGTAAGCAGCTATACGGCACCGGATCCAGTATTTTCAACCTATACCTTCAGCAGCGACGGGCTCTACCTGGGCAATACAGCCCTGGCCTCCGACGTTAAGATACTGGACCTGAAAAAGAACCGCTATACCAGCGTAATACCGGAGCGGCTGGCTAATGCCTCCATCGGCTCCTCTTCCATCCTGTATTATGCATTCAATGACAGCAGGCAGATTTCTGAATTAATATTAAAGGGTGTTACCGGTGACCTAGATTCCTACGGTATCTTTACCGGAATGAACTATGGGAACCCGGGCTCCATAACCTATGACTATATTATTGATGGAAGCTCCCAGGCTCTGGTTGTCGATTCCTCCGCTTCCCTGAACCTGACCCAGGGCCCCAGCGGCTTTGTCCTGGAGGACGGCATCGTAACCTCCAGCTATGCACTCACAGGTGTCAAGGTCTCTTCCATCGGGGTTACCACTGTCCAGGCCAACAATGAAAAATACACCTTGGCAAATAAATATGATGTATACCTGCATCTGGATAAGAAGTATGTTCTCACGACCCTGGATAAGGTCAGCAATCTGACGAAATACAACGTAATGGCTTATTATGACAAGCCTACGTTCAGCGGAGGAAGAATCCGTATTATCATTGCGGCACCTAAATAATATATGTCCTGGTAAAGCCCCTGGGCAAAAATTGCTGTTTCAGCACCTCATATAGTACCTAAGCAATATGTGCCCTGGTAAAGCCCTGGGGCAAAGATTGCTGCTGCAACACCGCATATAGCACCTAAGCAATATTTGCCCTGATAAGCATAGGGTCTTCCAGTAACACAAGGATTTTCTACAAAATACCATAACCTGGTATCATGGAGGTAACAATGAAGCGTAAACCCAAATTTTTAAAAAGAGCCCTGCGGATAGGAATCATACTTGCCGTACTGGCTATTATCATCCTTGTCTTTCGGAATATGGCAGCTACCCAGATGGCAGCTAATTTAAAGGCTACCGCTACAGCCACCACTGAAGAGGCAAAAACCAGAGACATTGAAACTGTACTATCCTCTTCCGGTACAATCAAGCCCCTTGCCAGCTACAATGTAACCACCTTAGTATCCGGTGAAATCATTGCTGCTGATTTTGAGGAGGGCGATATCGTCCAGGAAGGCCAGGTATTATACCAGATTGCAACGGATAACCTGGATTCCAATATCAGTACGGCTGAAACCACCCTGCACAGGGCGAAAAAAGAATATACCAAGGCGGAAAAGAAATACCAGGAAGCCCTGGGAGATTATGATGACGCACAGGAGGATTATAAGAAAGCCGTATCTGAATACAGCAATATCAATGTGCTTTCCACAGCCACCGGTATCGTAACAAAGGTCTATGTGAAGGAAGGTGACACCATCCAGGCCGGAAGCCAGATTGCTGATGTATACGACAACAGCAGAATGGTGCTGACGGTACCCTTCAATGCCTCTGAGGTAAGCTCCGACCTTGTAGGCAGGACAGCCGTGATTTCCCTGGATGACACCTTTGAAACCCTGAAAGGAAAGGTGACAAAGGTCAGCAATACCCAAAAAGCCTTAACCGGCAACCGGGTGGTAAGGGATGTTACCATCGAGGTGGAGAACCCTGGCGGTATAACGGATGCTACTATGGCAGGCGCAAGCATCGAAGACTATTACTATAGCATGGACTCCGGCACCTTCGCCCCTAAGACCAATACCACCATTACCTCCGACCTTGCCGGAAAAATCGCCTATCTAAATATTGAAGAAAATGAAGCCGTAAAGGAAGACGGTATTGTTCTCTCCATCAGCCAGGATACGGTGGATGATAAATTAAAATCCTACCAGGATGCGATAGATCTGGCCCAGGACGCCATTGATAATGCAAAGGACACCCTGGAAAGCCGGCAGGAAGCCATTGAAGACGCCCAGTCTTCCCTCCAGGATGTAATTGATAACCGAACAGACTATAGCATCACCTCCCCCATTACCGGCAAAGTCATTGCCAAAAACTCCTTAAAGGGTGATACGGTCAACGCGGGCGCCATCGGCACCTCTTCCCTCTGCACCATCTATGATTTATCCGCCGTGACCTTTGATATGAACGTGGATGAGCTGGATGTCCTAAAGGTGAAGGAAGGCCAGACGGTAAAGGTAACCGCCGACGCGCTGGAAGGAACCATAATCACCGGCACCATCACCAACATAAGCCTGGAGAGCAGCTCCAGCCAGGGCGTTACCCAATACCCGGTAACAGTCCGCATTGATGCTGCAGGCGAGCTCCTTCCCGTCATGAATGTGACAGGGGAAATTGTAGTGGAGAAGGCCGCGGGCGTACTGGCAATCCCCAGCGATGCGCTGCAGCGGGGTAATTTAGTCTATGTGGCAGATGCTTCTGTAACTGAGGCAGAGGGTGAGGTTCCCGCCGGATACAGGGCAGTGGAGGTCACCACCGGAATTTCCGATGGAAGTTATATCGAGATCCGCAGCGGCTTATCCGAGGGTGATATAGTTTATGTGAAGAGGCCCGAGGGGCTCTCAGGCCTGGAAAGCATGATATTCGGCGTAGAAGGCCAAAGCGGGGAAACGTCCGGCGGAGGATCTGGCCAACCCGGCGGACCGGCCGGAGCGACTTCCCGGTAGACTAGGAGGAACAGATTATGAAGAAGAAAAACCAGGCGGAGGAAGCCTACCGCGGCCCCCTGATCCAGCTGATTGATATACATAAGGTTTATTATATGGGAACCTCCGAGGTCTATGCCAACAACGGCATCAGCCTGACGATCAATGAAGGTGAATTTGTAGCCATTATAGGCAAATCCGGCAGCGGTAAATCCACGATTATGAATATCATAGGAGCATTAGATGTCCCAAGCTCCGGGCAGTACATCCTAAAGGGCAAGGATGTCAGCAAGATGAATGACAACGAGCTTGCAACCATCCGGAATAAAATGATAGGCTTCATCTTCCAGCAGTATAACCTGCTCCCGAAGGAAAGGCTGCTCAATAATGTCTCCCTGCCCCTGCTCTATTCCGGCATGGGGGCAGAGGAACGGCGTGAAAGAGCCATGGAAGCCCTTAAAAAGGTAGGTATCGAGGATAAATACAGGAACTTCCCAAACCAGCTGTCCGGCGGACAGCAGCAAAGGGGTGCCGTCGCCCGGGCCCTGGTTACGAATCCCTCCCTGATCCTGGCAGACGAGCCGACGGGTGCCCTGGATTCCAGGACCAGCGAAGAACTCCTTTCCTTCCTAAAACAGCTGAACGAGGAGGGCAATACCATCATATTGATCACCCATGACCGCTCCGTTGCGGAAAGGGCAAACCGTATCATAAGCATCCAGGACGGTAAAATAACCTTTGACGGAGATGTCGGGGAATACAGGAAGCAGGTGGCAGGATGAGATTAGGTCAGGCATTTAAGCTGGCATGGCAGTGTATCCTAGGAAGCAAGATGCGCTCCTTCCTTACCATGCTGGGTATGATTATCGGTGTTGGCTCCGTAATTACCCTGCTGGGTTTAATGCAGGGCGTGACGAATTATCTGGTTGGTACCTTCTCAGACTTGGGCACCAATAGCTTAATTGTCAATATCCGCAATACGGATACCCGGGTCGTGGACGTGGAGGATGTCTATCGTTTTACCCTGGAAAACAAGGAGGTTTTCCAGGGGGTCACACCATCCGTGGCAGCCAGCTACACCGTAAAGAACAAAAACTCTTCAGTTTCCACCTCCGTAACCGGTGTCGGTGAAAATTATCTGGAGCTGAAAAGCATCGATTTAGCCTGGGGGCGCTTTATCTCCTATGCAGATATCAAGAACCGGTATAATGCATGCGTCCTGGGAACCTATATTGTTGATAAATTATATGACGGAAAGATCAATCCGGGGGATACCATCCGGATTAACGGACAGATCTTCACCATTGTAGGAGTTCTGGAGGAACAGGCGGATACGGTACAGGGCTCTTCGGATGACTGCATTTACATCCCCTATTCCGTTGCCTGCCGTCTGGCAGGTAACTCCATGATCTCCAACTATACCTTCGTGGCTGCGGACACGGCCCATGTGGATGCTGCAGAGGCCGCACTGGAGGATTACCTGTATGGGATTTTAAAGGATGTGGATCTGTACAGCATCATGAACATGGCCGAGCTGCTTGACGTCATTAACCAGATTACCTCCATGATGTCCTCCATTCTGGGCGGCATTGCCGGAATTTCCTTACTGGTTGCCGGTATCGGCATCATGAATATCATGCTGGTGTCCGTTGTGGAGAGGACTAAGGAAATCGGTATCCGAAAATCCTTAGGTGCAAAACGCAGGGACATCATGTGGCAGTTTGTTATTGAAGCAGCCACCATCAGCATGCTGGGAGGCTTCATCGGAATCGTAATAGGAAGCGCGGCCACCACGGCATTAGGCACCTTATTTAAGATAGAGGCAGCTCCCACCATGGGATCGATCCTATTAGCCTTTGGCGTATCGGCAGCCATCGGGATCGGCTTTGGATATGCACCTGCCAGCAAGGCAGCAAAATTAAATCCCATTGATGCCTTAAGGAGTGAATAGAATTTCAATAAGCCCCCGGGCAGACAGCGAAAAGGATTCTTCCTTTTTGTTGCCTGTCCGGGGGCTGCTTCATCAGCGTTATGCATTATCCTGAGCCTTATTCCATTCCTATTTCAATCCTTATCTGGTTCGCAGCCTGTCTCTACTGCCCCGTTCCAATCCTTATCTGGCCCGCAGCCTGCCTCTACTGCCTCATCCCAATCAGCTCCAGCATCTGCTTCGTATGCTCCCCGAATATCCCTTCCCCGTACACTAACTGGAGGAACCGGGAGGAATGTCCGAGCATATTTGCCTCAATCAGAACCGGATTATTATTTTTATCTACCGCAAAGTCCCAGGTGATGAATTTCGTATGAGGCGTTTTCTTATGGCAGAAAAGGGCACATTCAATAATTTTTTGGACGCCCGGGATTTCAATGTTTTCAAATACCGCCCCGCTGTCCGGGTGGACGATATGGTGCTTCCCCTCATAACTATAAGCTTCCCTTCTCAGCCGTCCGTCATTGCCGACTCCAATATAAAGCTCATGCTCCGTCCCACTCCCAGAGCGCCCCAGCCTTAGCACCGGCGGGGTATGGTACAGCTTATCCCCCAGGATATAGGTCATGATCTGGAAGGTATGTAAGGCTTTATCATAGATGCTGCCCAGCTCCCCGCAATTTGTGATACATTCCTGGACAATATAATTTTCCCCGTACCGGTCAAACAGCTCTCCGATCTGATCCTTACCAAGACCCGACTCCTTCCTCTCTCCCGGAACCTTCTTTCCTGAACCGGCATTGATGGTCGGCTTTATAATAAAGTCGGAATTCCGGCTCCAATACTCCACATAACCAATAGCCAGATCCCGGTTGATGATGTTCCGGTTCCCATCATAATAGATCCCCGAGCAATTCAGCGCGATTGTCTTAGGGAACTTAAGTCCGGGAACAGAAGCATACAGGATTTCTACCAGGCTCTTATCCTGGAGTACCGTGCAGATGTCACGGGGACAGAGAACCGGCTCCAGCTTCGCGGAAAATAATATCTCGGGGAAATAATCCTTGTTATACCTTCCGGTATAGGCCAGAGAGAGACGGTGCCATTTGTTGCTGATCCTGTTCCCATAGATCCCCCTGATTTCCTTCTGCTGCTCCGCCGTCAGCTGGATCTCCTTCCACAGGTGCTTTTTCGCAACCAGGGCGGCCTTTTCATGTCTGTAAATATGAATATAACGGTATCCGCTCTCCAGTGATGCCAATAAATGCTTTATAAACTGCTTCATATTAGAATTCCCGCCTCTTTCCCTTTGTATTTTCCTTAAAGCTTACCTTCCCAATCCTGTCTTATCTTCAGATTATTTATGTTGTAGCGAAGAGCTTATTTATGTTGTAGCGAAGAGCTTATTTATGCTATAGCGAAGAGCTTATTTACGTTGCAATGAAAAGTATATTTATGTCGCAGTGAAGGTCATCCGGGTAATCTGCACATGCTTTGGCTCCGTAACGAATTCCAGCCTGATATGCTTTGCATATTCTGACAGAACTCTGCTCATTCCCGTATTCACCGCATCAAATACAGCCCTCCTCGCGTGAACTGTCAGCTCCTGCACCGCATAGTTTTGGCTGATATCATAGGAATATCCGTCAAAGCCGGCGAGAAGAATATCACATACGTCCAGCTTTACGAGATATTTTAGCAGCATCATCCCCGCATTATCCTTTACCCCTTCAATGTTATTGAGCAGCTCCCCGTATTTCGTCTTCAGATATACTCCCTCTGCGGGAATATTGGAGGTTGCTATGGTTTTTCCCTTTAATGCCGGGTTCCAGTACCGGTATCTGCGCAGGTTACTGAGGAAAATAAAATCCGTATTATAATATGGATAATTAAAATTCACGCTGATGGATACCACATCCCTGCGGGCTGCAGCAGTGGCCACCTTTTCCCTTTCCTTTTCCGCACTCATTCCCGGAGCAATGATCAGTACCTGCTTTCCCCGCAGATAGCCTTTCAGCTCCGACAGCTTATCCTCATGGGCCTCCCCCTGCTTCATATATGCCAGATAGAGCCCTTCCATATATTGCTGGTCATAATTATGGCGCTTATCCTCCCTCATCAGGCCAAGGATTTCGTCCATATCCTCCACCGTCAGGGTATTCCTATCCTCCAGATAATACGCATACTCCGGGTGGCAATTATGGGAGGCTGATAAATATGCCGGAAGGGAATAACCCCAGCCACCAGATAAATAATACCTGCTGACCACCTCATCCATCACAGTCAGTAAGGGCTTTAATAAATACCGGGTTCCCAGATTATCATTCATATAGCCTGCCAATAATTCCGTATTCAGGCTCCCTGCTCCCCTGCCCATGCCAAAAATGCAGGAGTCAATAATGATGCTGTGCCTGGACTTAACATCTGCCAGCGCCTGTGCATTGGCATAAGCCAGCTGCATATTATGGTAGGCCCGGTAGCCTATGGCAATGCCCACCGACAGGTTATGCTCTGCCATAGAAAACAGCCTGATCAGATCCTTCCTCCCCATGCTCCCGAAGCTGTCCGCGATATAGAAGACCTCCGGGGCAATCCTGTTAGACATCCGTACCAGCTCCACAAACTCCTCATCCGAATAGTCCAGGGCTGCCATCGGCTCCACAAATACCTGGTATCCCTTTGCCTTGACCTTGCCGCAAAGCACCAGGGCCTGCACCATATCCCTCTTATGGAAGGCTATGCGTATTGCCTCAGGGGAAGTCCCGTCATATTCCGGAAGCTCCTCCAGCCCATATTCCCCGTAGTCCATCCTGCAGGCAAATATCCTTTCGCAGCGTTCCTCCGGTATTAGCTGTGCGGCCTCCCCAGGCTCCGTAAATATAGTGAAATCTCTTCTGTAAGTAACCCGGTTTGACAAATGCCCGCATTCAATGATGTCAACTCCTGCTTCTATCAGGCTCCGGATAATTTTTCTGGTGTTTTCAAATCCAAACCTCCACTGGTTGCAGCAGCCTCCATCCTGCAGGGTGCAATCCAGTATTCTGATATGGCCTTCCGCCAGTCCTTCCTCCATACGCCCCACTCTACAACTTCCTTCCTTAAAGGGGAATCTGTGAGTCGATTCCCTTTTCCCAAAATAAAATTTCATTTACCTTGACCCTTTTCCGAAAATAACCACGCCGATGGTCTTAAAAAGAATTTTGACATCCATTTTTATGGACCAGTTGTCTATGTATTCTAAATCCATTTTTACCACATCCTCAAAATCGTTAATATCACTTCTACCGCTAACCTGCCAGAGTCCTGTGACTCCCGCCTTCAGTGCCAGCCTCCTCCGGTGCCTTTTCTCATATTGGATAAACTCATTTTCCGTAGGTGGCCTTGTACCTACCAGGCTCATGTCGCCCTTTATCACGTTAAAGAATTGGGGGAATTCATCCAGGCTGGTTTTCCTAAGAAACCTCCCTACCCTGGTAACCCGCGGGTCATCCTTTATCTTGAACATAAGCCCCTTCATTTCATTTTTCTCCATCAGCTCAGCCTTGCGGAGCTCTGCATCCATATACATGGAACGGAACTTGTATATCTTAAAACGCCGTCCGTTCCTGCCAATCCTGACCTGGGAAAAAAAGATGGGTCCCGGGGATTCCAGGTATATGGCAGGGGCAATAAATATGGTTAAAAGCATGGTAACCATGCAGCCGACCAAACCGCCAGCCACATCAATTGCCCTCTTCACCAGCATCTGGCTCTCTGTAAATAATCTGGAGCTAAAGGTGAGCACATGGTATCCGCTGACTTCCCTGACTACCTTTTCACTTATTTTAAGGCCAAAGGTATTGATGCTCAGATCTACGGTCAGCCCCATATTCTGAAATTCAAGAATGACCTCCTCCAGGGAGGCGCCATACTTTTCCTCGTTCGGTATATGGATGAAAACACCATCCACCGCCGCATTCTTAGCCACCTCAAACATGTTCTGGAAATCCGCCTTTACCTCAAGCCCGTAGACGGTCTGGCCGACCATGCTCCGGTCCAGGATCGTAAGGTAGGTGACCTGGTATTCCCAGTTATTTTCATTTCTCATTTGTGTAAGGATTTTTCCCGCCTGATCCAGGGTCGTGAGCAGCATTACCTTATAGCCCAGGCTGCTTTTCCTATGTATGCCCTGAAGCAGAAGCTTATAATATTGGCGGACGATGTAAGTAATCAAAATATTCAAAAGAAAGAAACAAAGAAAAAACAATCTGGAGTAGCGGATCCTTCCCTGAAATACAAACCTACGGCCCGTTAAACTAACAGCCAGTACAAAGTTAATTTTTATGACCGCAATCATCTCTTCCAGGAAGCCCCGCTTAAACATCCGCTCATAGTTACCCGTCAGATAATAAATTGCAATATAGAGCAGCAAAAGGATGCCTAAGGCTTCCCCATAGATATCCAGGCGGAACCAGAACTTCATTATATTCCCATACCTGATCCAATCAGCCAATAAATAAGAAACAATGATACTGCATAAATCAAAAAACAAAAGATTCAGGTTAGGCGATTCTCTTCTCGTTATACTCACGATAATCACCGCCCTTTTCAAATATTTGACCCTTTTTATAGGATAAAAGGCAGACCAGGAACATTACCCCCAGAACTATTAGGACAATGGCTGCCACCTCAAGATGCATGCTGCCGGGAACTTCCGAAAGCCCCTGCCCGAAAATCAGCTCACCTGACTGCTTTGCAATTTCCTCAATCTCCCCCTCTGAATTTATCCTGATCCGAAGTCCACCCAGCCGGTAAATCTCCATGTACAGAAACCTGGCTACCGTCCTGCCGTCATATGACATTTTTCCAATATCCGCACTTTGCTCCAGCAGGGTTAATTCCTTTGCCTGCCTGATCTCCCCATGAATTCTTTCCACCGTATCCTTATCCGGATTAACATCCTCCCGCAGGAAATACTGTTCCAGGTAATAGTAATACATCTCCGGCATAGCCTTTCGTCTCGCCCCCGCCTCCTGCCCTATATTCAGCATATCCTGCAGCTGTAAAAGTATTTCTTCTTCTCCTTCGGTCAATCCCTTCTTTCTCGCGGAAGTATCCCTGGTCTCTTTGCGTACCGCCTGAGGGTACCTGTTATCCTTTAAGGTTAATCTCGCCATTACTATGATGCCTACTATGGATGCCATTACTATAATTGTCATAGTAATTAGTTTCCTCATACCGTTTTACACCTCATACCTAAGAATGAATCTTTATTTCTCATCATCTGGTATCTTAATATTTAAAACTCTATTTCATCCTGAGGTGTTTTTTCAATATCCTCCGCAACGTAGCCGGGGACGTTCCACATACGGCGCCCCAGCAGGAGAAATACAAGGGTAAAAAGAATTCCTCCAAAAGCTCCCAAAACCATGTTTTTACATAAATCCGGACAGGAGGGTGAGGACGGCGCCAGCAGATAGATACTGGCCAATCCAATGCATAATGCAAATAAAATTCCGATAATGGCAATGAGGCATAGCTCATGCAACAAGATAAAAAACATTTCCTTAACATCAATTTCTACAAATTCATTTCCACGCACTTCCATCATTAATTCCATTTCCGATCATCTATGTTGATAAATTCTTTGTTTACCTGCACCGTCTTACCCATATACACTTGCATAAAACCTGGGAGGGACTCGTCCACATTGCACACATCATTGCTTTCTCCCGGAAATGGCTCCACAATATCAACAAAATATTTAATTATATCATAGAATGTCCCCATATTTTCCCATTAAGTGAATTATATAATAGCAGATTGATTAATTCAATTCATAAATGTAAAAAACAGGAAAATCCTTTTTACAGATTCTCCTGTTTTCATACAGCGTTTTAATAATTTCGATACCGTTATGCGTAAGACGACATCATTACCATTATTCAGATTTATTTTAAACAGCTTTGCAGCAAAACTTCTGGAATATTATATAGAATTAATAGGAATTCCCTTATTTTACAGCGTAGTTACGGCAGCATCACCGGTGCAGGGCTTACAGGCTCCTGCCGGAAATCACCGATGGCCTTTTCCATCACCATCAAGTCCCACCAGGTTCCCAGCTTATAGCCGGTCTTATAGAAAATACCCACCTCACGGAACCCAAACTTCCTATGCAGCTCCACGCTGCTGTCATGGGGATAGGTAATAAAGGCATACACGTTACGGTACCCCTGCTCCCTCAGCCGGGCAAACAATTCCTCATAGAGCTTCGTTGCAATCCCTTTCCGGTGGGCCTCCCCAGAAATATAAACCGAGCATTCACAGTCCCATGCATAGGCAGCTCTTTCACGGTAATAGGATGCATAGGCATAGCCCGCCACCCTGCCGTCAACCTCATAAACCAGCCAGGGAAACTGGACCTGGATTTTGGCCATCCGGCCTTTAAAATCCTCTACGGAAACCTTCTCTGTCTCAAAGGTAATTGCAGTATTTTCAATATAAGGTTCATAGATGGACAGAATTGCTGCCGCATCCTCCTGGATTGCTAATCTTATCCTCTCACTCATAAATCTCCTCCGCTTCATTATCAACGACCATCGTTATGTAAAAAGTTCATTATATCATACCACATCCCCACTCATCCCTCAACTGAAACCTTTTTTGTTCCTCCCCATTGATGTCACCATCTCTTCTTTTGAATCATATAATGTGGCATAAAGGAGTGAGAATCAGATGTTTTCTAAAATTAATCTAGGTATTTTCGGCGGTGACCAGCGTCAGGTATATATGGCGGAGGCCTTCTCTAAGCTGGGCTACCGTGTGTACACTTATAAAACAATGGATACGGTAGAAAATGAGAACTGTATTCCTCTCAATAATCCAAAAGAATTATTCGAAAAATGTCAGGTACTTATTGGCCCGATTCCTTTAACAAAGGATCTTGTTTCAATAACAGCCTCGCATACCATGGATTTAAATACCTCCAACATCTCCCACATGCTGAATAGGAACCATATATTAATTGGCGGAATACTTCCAGCCTCTATTGTCAATGCATGTAAGGAGAAGGGAATCCCCTACTTTGACCTGATGACTGACGAGAGGATTACGATTTTAAATGCAATTGCAACGGCAGAAGGCTCCATACTGGAGGCCATCAGAGGCAGTGAAAAAAATCTCCATGGGAGCACGGCCCTTATTCTTGGCTATGGCCGCTGCGCGAAGGTCTTGGGCTTGAAGCTGAAGGGGCTTGACGTAGATGTCATTATTGCTGCACGCTCCGGAGATGCCCTGGCATATGCGGAGGCCGCCGGCCACAAAACCGTTGCTTTAAAGGATATGAAAAGCCTGCTTCCAAGCTGTGACTTTATCTTTAATACGATACCGGCAATGATTTTGGATAAAGAATGCCTGTCACTGACAAGCCCGGCAGTTACGATCATTGATATTGCATCTGCCCCCGGCGGAGTTGACTATGAATATGCCCTAAAAAATAATATCAATGCAAAGCTATGCCTGGGCCTGCCCGGTAAAGTTTCGCCCAAATCATCTGCCGACATTCTAGTGACTAAAATTGATGCTTTTATGAAAGAAAGAAGTGATTAAATGACTGTTAGTGGAAAAAATGTGGGAGTAGCCTTAACCGGCTCTTACTGCACCTTTGATAAAGTTTTTCCCCAAATTGAGCTCCTGATTAATGAGAAAGCCAATGTTTATACGATTTTCTCTGAGCGCTCCCAGGCTACGGATACCAGATTCGGAGAAGCTGACACGTGGCTTAAAAAAGCCCAGGAGGTCACAGGCCATGAGCCGATTACAACCATTGTCCAGGCAGAAAAGCTTGGACCAAATAATTTACTGGATATCATCATCGTTGCCCCGTGTACCGGCAATACCCTGGCAAAGATGGCGAATGCAATTACCGATTCCTCTGTCTTAATGGCAGCAAAAGGACTGCTCCGCAATGAAAAGCCTGTTGTGCTTGCAATTTCCACCAATGACGCCTTAAGCAACAATTTAAAAAATATCGGTTTAATGTTAAATGTTAAAAATATCTTCTTTGTCCCCTTCGGTCAGGACAATTACAAGGGTAAGCCCTATTCCATGGTAGCCCATTTTGATCTGATGCTTCCTACGATTGAAGCAGCTTTAGAAAACCGCCAATTACAGCCTATTGTACTATGTCCTATGTAGAGCTTACGGCTCCTAATACTAAATTTGAAAGCAAAGGGGCTTTCTGACAGGAACCTATCCCTGATAATGTTGCAAAATACGCATAAACTCCCATGGCCTTCCCTTTTTATGGTGTTCTTTGAAGCATGGGATTTACTTTCAGAAGGTTTCAAGAAAGAAGGCTCCCTTTTCTATATCATCCATAAGTCCTAAATTTATTTTCTATGGGAGTGCCTGGGCACTCAGGCGCTCCCTATGCAAAAAAGACGGCAATTTGAAGGAAGCACCTTTAAATGCAGCTTATATGCCGCCAAAGCGGCAAAAGGAGGTTAACATGTGCGGAATAGCCGGATTCTGTAATACAAATGCAGATTTTACAAAGGATGCAAAATGGGCACAGGTTTTGCAGGGAATGAAAAAAGCACTTGCCCACCGGGGTCCTGACGACGAAGGAGAATACCTGCTCCCACAGACCGGATTTGCCCATACCAGATTGTCCATCATAGATCTGAACAGGGGACACCAGCCAATGACCAGGGAACATTTCGGGTGCTCCTATACCATTATATATAACGGAGAGCTATACAATACCCAGGAGCTGCGTGACAATTTAATCCGTATCGGCTGCCTATTTAAGACACATACGGACACAGAGGTCATCCTTGTGGGGTATATGGTATTCGGTTTTGATTTTATCAAGGAATTAAACGGCATCTTCTCCTTGGCAATCTGGGATGAGAACGGAAAGACCCTAACCCTGGCCAGGGACCGTCTGGGTGTAAAGCCCTTATTCTATACTATAAAAGACAATACTCTCATCTTTGGATCAGAGCTAAAGGCAATATTTGAATATCCTGACGTCAGACCACAGCTTGATGCAAACGGCCTTTGTGAGATCTTTGGACTTGGCCCTGCGAAATCCTATGGCAACGGAGTTTTTAAAAATATTCACGAGGTACTTCCCGGAACCGCCCTCATCTATAATGAAAGCGGACCTCATGAAAATACTTATTGGAAGCTGGAAAGCCATCCACATGAAGATTCTTATGAACAGACAGTGGAAAAGACCTCCTTCCTGGTCTATGATTCCGTAAAACGTCAGATGATTTCCGACATACCGATCTGTACCTTCCTCTCCGGCGGTGTAGATTCCAGCCTGGTAACTGCCATCTGTGCCAGGGAATTGGGCTACTTAGGTAAGCAGCTAGAAACCTATTCCTTTGATTTCGAGGATAATGCAAAGCATTTTAAATCAAATTCCTTCCAGCCCTCCATGGACCGTCCCTATGTTGATATCATGGTAGAGCATGTAAATAGCAATCACACTTATTTGGAATGTGACAATTTCGACCTGGCCGACAACCTCTATCAAGCCGTCGACGCCAGGGATTTACCGAATATGGCAGATGTTGAATCCTCCCTGCTCTATTTCTGCAAAAAGGTTGCAGCCAGGACAAAGGTCGCACTGACCGGAGAATGCGCGGATGAAATCTTCGGCGGCTACCCCTGGTTCCACCGCCCTGAGCTGATGAATGCAGGCACCTTCCCCTGGTCCATTAACATGGACACAAGAAAACTGCTCCTATCCGGCGACCTTCTGAAAAGCCTTGACCTGGAGGGATATGTCCGCGCCGCATACGAAAAAACCCTGTCCGAGGTTCCAAAATTAAAGGGCGAAGCCCCACAGGAAGCACGCCGCCGTGAAATTGCATTCCTAAACCTCAAATGGTTCATGGTCACCCTATTAGACCGCATGGACCGCTGCAGCATGTTCTCCGGCCTGGAAGCCAGGGTTCCCTTCGCCGACCACCGTATCGTCGAATACCTGTGGAACGTCCCCTGGGAAATGAAATCTCCGAATGGAGTTGTAAAAGGCCTGCTGCGTGATGCAGGCAAAGGACTGATCCCTGACGAAATCCTATTCCGCAAAAAAAGTCCTTACCCAAAAACTTATCACCCCGAATATGAGAAATTACTGGGTAACCGGCTATTAGATATTCTATCCGATTCGAACGCCCCCATCCGCCCCCTAGTAGACGAAGCCAAAATCAAAACCTTCCTAGAATCACCCTCCGATTACGGTAAACCCTGGTACGGCCAACTCATGGCCGGCCCCCAGTTAATAGCATACCTACTCCAGATCAACTACTGGCTGGACAAATACCACATCGAGCTAGTATAACCCGAACCCCCTCCACAACGCCTTTCATCCTTATTTCTGATAAGCGCCTCCAGAAAAAGGCGTGCTGCCAACTGATCCTTCATCAGCCCCGCAGCACGCCTTTTTCGTGTAACATTCCACTATTAACATCAGATTAAACCAAAACCTAAATGGGTTGAAACCGGGAGTCTCACCGCATAAATCCATCTCAATCACAATAATTCATAGCCATTTTGCTAAGTTCTCTTACACTGGAAGGTTCCTCCAGATTCTCTTCTCTCCAGCTCGTATAGTCAAAAGGCTCTCTATTCATAAGCATAATAAATCTTTCTGCTTCAACATATCCAAGTTGCTCAACTAATATCTTCATTCCCTTTTCTTTAATCAAAGTATCTGTCATAAAATCACCCCTCTATCAATCTCACATAATCGATCGGATTTAAAATTTTTATTTCTGGAATAAGCGTATTTAATAATTTTTTATCAGTCGTTATATAATAATCACAATTCGAATTCACTGCACATGCAATATGGAGAGCATCGTATAATTTTATTCCCTTTACTGCTAATGCTTCAGCAAGCAAAAGTATAGGTTCATTTTCAGATACACATTCACTGGCTACATTTTTCCATGCCAGTATGGTCTCTTTTTTTTCTTTATATGGATTTTTGGCATTTTCATATTCCAAAATATATGACCATACCAATATATCCTTGCCTTCTTTAACTCTTTGCTGTATATATAGTTTGGCTTGCGTTTCTAAATGTATCTTCAACTGAGACTGCATATCAAACGGACGATTATAACAACAATTATCTAAATAAATCTTACACAACAGCCCCACTCCCTTCTATAAATAAAGGATAACATCACAAGTTATTAATGTCAATTTAAAAGAAACAAAATGAAAAAATATTCTATTTTATTACATATACCTCCATTTTTTTCCATATTTCATATACTAAATAAAATACTTCCTCCCAATCTTTATTAATTCCTCACACCCTTTAATCCACCCTTTAATTCATACTTTAACCCGTACTTTTCATTAACCTAAATGGGCTGAAAGCGGGAGTCTGCCTGGTAGGGGTGAATGTTTTTCCTTTACCGTTACAGCAGAGAATAAATGTACGCCCATCAATGACATAATCTCCACATGTCAATTGAGGGGCGCACATTTATTCTCTGATGTAGAGGTAAGGAAAAACATCACCCCTACCAGGCAGGCTCCCGCTTTCAGCCTCACCACCTAAATCTTAGTTCATTCACAATCTAAATCTTAGTTAATCCATCACCTAAATCTTAGTTAACCCTCTAATTCACCTTCTCCGTACTAGGCTTCTCAATCTCCACAATCGCCGACTTCTTCATCGGAATCCTGCAATTCTTATTGCTCCCAAACTCAACAATAACAATATCCTCCATAACATCAATCACCACGCCATACATCCCGCTGGAGGTCAACACGCTATCCCCAACCCCCAAGGTAGAAAGCAACGCATTATGCTGCTTCTGCTGCTTCCTCTGTGGCCGGATCATCATAAAATACAGCATTCCACCAATCAATACCACATACAACACGGTAATAATCATAGATGACGACCCGCCGCCTACGGCTCCACCTTCCAATAAAACAAAACTATTCATTAAGATACCTCCATTAAAATTCTATAATTCAATGTTATTCGCTTTAATCATCGCTCCTAACAAATCCTTCCAACTTCTGCTTCTTATACTCCTGGTACCGCCCGGCACGTATTGCCTCCCTGATCTCCTCCATCATATGGTTATAGAAATACAGGTTATGAAGTACCATCAGCCGCATCCCAAGCATCTCCTTAGCCTTCAGCAAATGCCTGATATATGCCCTGCTGTAATGCCTGCAGGCCGGACATCCGCAGCCCTCCTCAATGGGCCGGCCGTCAAGCTCATACTTCGCATTCATGATATTAAGCTTCCCATTCCCGGTATATGCATGTCCATGCCTTCCATTCCTGGTCGGATAAACGCAGTCAAAGAAATCCACACCGCGGTCCACCGCTTCCAATATATTGGCCGGCGTGCCGACCCCCATCAGATAAACCGGCTTATGGAGGGGCAGGTAGGGTACCGTTTCCTCTATGATCCGGTACATCTCCTCATGGCTTTCACCGACTGCCAGGCCACCAAGGGCATAACCATCCAAATCCAGTCCAGAAATCCGCTCTGCGTGCTTAATCCGTATATCCTCAAAGGTTCCGCCCTGATTGATCCCAAACAGCAGCTGCTTCTTATTGATGGTATCCTCCAGACCGTTCAGCCTGTCCATCTCCTTCTTGCAGCGCTCCAGCCATCTGGTCGTACGGTCTACGGAATCCTGCATGTACTCCCTGGTAGCCGGATGGGGCGGACATTCATCAAAGGCCATCGCAATGGTGGAGGCAAGGTTAGACTGTATCTGCATGCTTTCCTCCGGCCCCATAAAGATCCTTTTACCATCAACATGGGAGTTAAAATACACTCCCTCTTCCTTAATCTTACGCAATCCGGATAAGGAGAATACCTGGAAGCCGCCGGAATCAGTCAATATGGGCTTATCCCATACCATAAATTTATGCAGGCCGCCCAGCTGCTTTACAACCTTATCCCCCGGTCTTACATGCAGGTGATAGGTATTGGATAATTCCACCTGTGTGCCAATTTCCTGCAAATCCATGGTGGAAACACCACCCTTAATTGCTGCTGCCGTGCCTACATTCATAAACACCGGCGTCTGTATTGTCCCATGGACGGTAGTAAATTCACTGCTTTTCGCCCTGCCGTCCTGTGCAATAATCTTATACATTATTCTTTCCTACTTTCTATCTGAGTAACCGGCATGCTACAGGGAATCCTTGTCCTGGCAAAGCCCATAAATTACCATGTAAATTACCATAAACCGGCTCTCTCCATAACATTTAAAGTATACCCTTAAAGCCAGTTCTTTTCAATAAAAATATCTGAATTTTAGAAAGCTTTTAGAAAGATATTTCGTATCCACCCTCCCTGTCCCTATATAAATATCATTCTGCACTACTTATTTCGACAGCATATGAGCTCATCAAGTCATTTTATCCAAAAATATTCTTTGATCCTCTTAATATTATGCTATTTTTCTATAAATTTGATTGCAAAATTTTGGGACTATTGGTAAAATAGATGTGTTGATTGTTAAAATAATACAAAAAAGAACTATTTGCGGAGGTTCCACGGTTATGTCAATAAAAAACTCTATACGAATTTTGCTCATAGCCTCATCCATGATTCCCGTAATTCTGGTATCAGTTCTAGCCCACGGGTTTTTAACGCATAAGTTAATCGATGTCAACACTGATAATTTAGAGCGGTCTTCCATCACCAACAGGAATGGTCTGGAAGCCTTAATAAAGAACCAACAGACCGAGGTTACTTTATTATCCCTCCAGGAGGATCTGATTGAATTTACGAGATACAGTAACAGAACCGGCAATACAGCTCCCTACGGCGTGGATGAGCTGCTAAGGCTCAGGCTCAGCAGCTGCAGTAATTGTGAATACATACTTCTATATAATAAACGACAGGAGATCATCGCCAGCTCCGGTGCTGGACCTGACAAAACAACCCCATATTCCAATCAAACCCTGGATTATATGTTCACCACCAAGAATACCGCTGTCGGAATGGATGGCTTAAGGACGTTAACAAAAGACGGCCAGCTTGTCTATACCCTGGATATCGGGGCACCGGTTCTTGACCAGGATTCAGGTATGGTTCTTGGATATGTTGTAAGTGCCATCAACACCGACTATTTTAAAAATTTTTTGAACTCTCTGACCATCGATGAAACCGGCTTTGCAATTTTGCTGGATGGGGAAGGAACCATCCTATATCACCCTGATAATTCCCTTATCGGAACCAATATCAACTCAGGCCAGTTAGCCGGGCTTGTGGCGGATTATAATAACGGGCTTATCGAAAAAAGCGGCTCCTTCCAATATTCCTATGAAGATACGGAGCAGGTATATGGTTATTCCATCCTCTCCGATCTCAATTGGGTCCTGTTAATGAAGCAGGATACGGCAAGCATCCAATCCCCTGCTAATTTCATGCTGAGCCTCTTTACTACGGTATGCCTTTTCTTACTTATTATAATCACCCTGTGTGCAAACTTGATTTCAAAGCAGTACTCCACCCCAATCATTGCCCTACGTGATGTCATGAGGACAGCCTCCGACGGCAACCTTACGGTACAGTCCAATATAAAAAGCAACAATGAGCTTGGGGAG
>JARKQP010000461.1 GCA_029974875.1 Mobilitalea sp. | reverse complement strand
TATGACCGGAAGAACCCCCTGCACCGTTGGATGAAATATTTTGACCGTAACCTTGAGGAAGATGAGTTGAAGGAGTTGGTGGAAATGGATAAGGCAATTGCAACAGCGGAAGAAAGAAGCAAAAGGGCGGCGGCCAGCGAGAAGGAGATGCGCTACTACGAAGCGCTGGAGGATGCCCGGAGGAACATGATAAGCTCCATGAATTATCAGAGGGAGCAGGGTTTCAGGGAAGGAAAGGAAGAAGGAGAATTAAGATTGGCAGCTTTGATGGAGTATCTGATGCGGGATCAGCGGATGGAAGAACTACAGCAAAGCATAACGGATCCAGAGCTTCGGGAAAGATTGTATAAGGAATATGGAATGTAAAAGTATACTAGTTTGTCCCCCAGACCGTAACCTTGAGGAAGAAGAGTTAAAGGAGTTGGTGGAAATGGATAAGGCAATTGCTACAGCGGAAGAAAGAAGCACAAGGTCGGCAGCCAGTGAGAACGAGATGCGCTACTACGACGCGCTGGAGGATGCCCGGAGGAACATGATAAGCTCCATGAACTATCAATGGGATCAGGGCTTTAGGGAAGGCAAGAAGAAAAGTGAATTAAGATTTGCGTCTCTGGTGGAATATTTGATGCGGGATCAGCGGATGGAAGAACTACAGCAAAGTACAAAAGATACAGGACTTCGGGAAAAATTGTATAAAGAATATGGAATCTAAAAGTGTACCAGTTTGTCCCCCGGTGTCCTTCTGGATCCGGGGGCTTTCTATTTCAAGAAAACAGCCCCCGATGCTGGCAATGAAGGGTATTAACAATCCGAACGTCTATTAATTTCTCCCAAATCGACTCGTTGCCCGAAATATCAAACATAAATTTTCTTTTAATAGTTTATTAATATAGCATGTTCCAATTAACTAGAGAGACCATTTTGCTCTACATTCATCAGATGCTCTAAGTTCAAAATTCAAAAAATCCAAACTCCCTTCACCTTCATATTTAAAAAACAACCCATGCACCCCATCCGGGACATCAGCTTTTCCGGTATAAGTATTCCATATTTCAAGATCACCGTTTCCCGGCCTGACAGCAATCTCAGCACAAACTTCCCCACCGGGTTCTGTTGTTATTAAGAATTTCCCATGCGCATTTCCCCGAATACATACTGCTATTTCCTTTAGCCCGGAAAACATAAAATATTTGAAGCCGGCAACTGCTTCGTCCCTGATATTTGCAATATACTGATTCGGGTTGTCTTCCCTGTCCGACCCATCTTGCGTAAAATATGGATATTCGCTTTCTGCATCCTTTTTCCTTAAAACAGCAACACCTTGCTTTCCCCATAAATTGCAGGCAATTCTTGCTTCATAGATACCTTTCCCACGCAGAGGCCCACCGTTTAGCCCGCAGGAGGTAACCTCCACCTGCGGTATGGTACCGTCAGGAAGTATCTTGATTTCTTCGGCGCATCCCTGCCTGCTGTATTGTGTATGGTTTGTCTGGCGGTGATAGAACACATACCACTTGCCATTGATATGCTCAATTCCTCCATGTGTATTTCCTGGAAAATTCACCTTATGGTCCGTACCTTCAATCCCATTATCGCAGATATCTACCAGCACTCCGCCGAATTGGAACCCGGAAACCGGGTATCTGCTTACTGCATAGCACAAGGAAGAGCTATTCACGTCCGAATATACAAAATAATAGCGTTCACCAATCTTTCTAACTGAGCTCGCTTCAAAAAATTCATGCCCTTCATATCCTGTGCCGGCACTGTTAAGGATGGAAGGAATCAGAGGTACCGGCTCCACTTCTATGGTAAGCATATCCGGTCTCAGCCTCATAGTCTGTGAGGATTTCTTCTCAGTATCTTTAACGTCTTCCATACGCCTTGGTGCATTTCCCGAATATAAATAGATATCTTTATTGCTGTCAATAAAAATCCCCGGATCAAACTGAATATAATCCTCTTCCCTCCTTCCCAATATACTTCCGTCAGGATACCGAACCAAACCTAAATATTCATATTTCCCGGCAGGGGTATCACATACTGCTACACCAATCTCCGGCAGTACATCCAGGCAATAATATAGATAATACTTTCCATCCAGCCCTTTTGTCACATCCGGTGCCCATAAGCAATGGCTCCCATCTGTGTTCCTGGGATCTTGAACCTTCCGGTAAATTACCCCCTCATATCTCCACTCTGTCAAGTCTGTAACCGAAGCCGAATAACATATATAATCATTCATGCAATATAAATCCCCGCCAAAGGCATCATGGCTGCCGTAAATATAAACCCTGTCTCCAAATACGTGAGGTTCTCCATCCGGTATATATTCGTAAGAAGGGAGAGATGGGTTAAAGGCTTGTCTTTCTTCTGATTCTTCCTGTAAGCAATCGTTTTCTCTCATAATACTGTTTCCCCTCATTTCACTTATTTATAATTATTATGATTTATGATTTATTATCTGATAGCTGCAATCTCTCAACTTAATACTTATAAACCAACAACCCAACTTTTTTATACTCGCTTTCCCAAATCCCATAATTGCGTGGAAGATAGGATAATGCAGGATGCTTCTTGCCCATATATTCTGAAAATACGCAGTTATATAAATTGGATGTCACAACTACTTTCAGGGTATTTCTCCCCTTATGAAGTAAGCCCGTTATATCAACCCGCTTCATCACCTGATCTGGGAAATCAGCAGGATAACCGTTCACCCATACGGTGAAGGTATCCGATACATTGCCTAGCGACAGAATATATTTCTGCCCAGTATGAACAGACGTATGAATGGAATCCTCCACCGCTTCGTCAAGATCAATAATTCCGTAATAGGTGCCTCTCCCTGAAAAATGCTCCAGCCCAGCATTTAATTGCCTCCAGGGCAGAAGCTCCTTGAGCTCTATGACAGTTTTCTCAGCCGTAAAGTGGCTTCTCAAAAAAGACACCTCCTGCATTGAATCAGGTTCAAAGGCTTCCAGCTCCAGTGTATTGAAATGAACCGAGTATTTTGAAAGCAATTTATATTCACTGCCTTCCCTTTCCGTTTCAACCGGCAGCATCACTAAAAGAATCATCTCATCCTCCTGGATATCGACCCTGCCTGTCATATAACCGATTCCCGGATCATAGGAGAATAACTGCCTCTCGGTTTTACCGCTCCAAGGATCACATCTGTAGATATCTCCCCTTCCTTTCAGCCTCACCTCAATCCGCTTTTGGCTCACAGACCCCGGCCTTGAATAACTTCCTTTAGTTGTTCCCTTTCTGAAAATTGCACTACAGGCCAATTCATCAGGATTAGGGTCATCCGGTGAATATTCGATACGGTTGTATCCATAAAGGCTGAAGTACCGGTTTCCCGATTCTTCATCCACCCGGACCGCCGTCATGATATCCATTCCACCATCCAACCATACTTCAGGCCTGATTTTCAATTCCTCCAATCTATCCGGGATCACCTCCAAATGATCCACATGAATAATTTCAGTTAAACCCCAAACCTGCTCCATCAGCTTTCGCCATTCATCCTCTTTTTCTTTGGTATCCCATTCACCATAATACCTGCTGCATAAAGGTTTTGCTCCAACCCAGATAACAGGCAGCCCTGACAAAACCAAAGCTTTTATTCTATTAAGGAAGGTGCCCGATACTTTCTCAATTTCAGGAATGATCAGGCATTTATAGCCAACGCCATCCTTATCAAGAACATGGTCTTGCACCATGCATACCTCCATCTGCAATAGATACTCGGAAACAAATTCATAGCTATAGCCTTTATTGGCTAAGGCTCCATCATCCTTATAAAGGCAAAACTCACTGCCCTCCCCATCATTGCTATAGCTTGCCCGATAAATGGCACAGTCGACTTTAGCCTTTTTCCTGAATATCATATTCATACGCGTTATGGTATCCATACACCCCCTGGCATCTGCTACAGACAAGGTCCGGTTCCAGTTATTTGACACCGTTTTTAAAAACCCTTCAAAGCCCGGCCATTGGGTGCCCGGGATAGCACCATTCTCAGAATGCTTACCATAATACCCGCCGGAATAGGATGCCCCATGAAGCACTTGGGCGTTCATCCCCGCCATGAAGCTCCGTTTGATCCACCAGAAAAGATCTTCATAATCCTGTCCGTAAGTATTCCCAAACTCCGCCGCACATTCAAAGGAGTACCGATCCTTCCGCCCCAGATGGACTGCCGCCGCCATTGTTTTTTGAAAATCGATGGAAGGTCTCCCCAATGCTTCATTTTCAGGTAAAGCTACAAATAATCCGCTACGTTCTACTTCAACCGGCTTGTTATAGGCAACCTGATACCGAACCGTTTTACCGTATTTGGCAGCCATCTTCTCCAGGACAGATAAATGTCTTTCACAGTATAATTGGGTGACTGTTTCCAGGTAATCGTTATTTACCATATCAGATATATGGGGATCATCCGACTTATATCCCGGGATATCGCAGGGAGGGTAAAGATTGCTTAGACCGATAAAAGGAAGATACGGCAGCAACGAATACCCCCTCCTTTTTTGAAACTCGTCCAGTAAATTTGGTGTCCAATCGAGTGCAACCTTATATTCCAGCGAATCACAAAAGAAGGATTCCATCGCATCATAGCGGTGCCTTGAGAAAACCTCATCCCAGTAACGCTCACAGGCTTTCGCTCCTGCCTCACTTAAATGGTCTATTACATAGTTCTGCCCTACATTAGCCTTTTGAATGGCAGGCTGCTGATAAAACGCAAATATCTTCCACCCATTACCGCCTGCTTCCGGGAAGGTATAGTCCAAAATCCTATCACCACCACTTATGTACACATAGGGCATTAAGTCGATATAACTGCCTAATGACAAAATACCGTCTTCCATTTCCCCGTAAGCTAATACACTTACTAACCGCTCCGTTCCCTCATTATGGGTTACACGCCTTTGGGGAATTTCACCGATAAAATGGCTCCCCGAATTCACTGCCATTTCACCAAAAGTCAATTCACACAGTATGGCTTCGTCATCGGCAGATTGTATGGCAGGAGAAGAAATGGGCCAGCCCGGTCCATTGGTAATATCCATCGACATGCCTAACTTCTTCGTTTCATTACTGATGAGCTCCACGATTTCATTCCACCGCTCACTTCCCCATCCCTCTTCACCCCTGGCAATACCGGATAAGGATGCTACCGCACCTGATACGATCAAGGATATGACCTCAATGCCACCAAAGCCCCTGTCGTATAGATCCTTAATCTCCCTCCTTAGATCCGAATCATCTACAGCCCCAGCAGGAAGCCAATATCTTACCTTAGGCCGCATATTGACCGGAAGTTCATTCCAAAGCTCCAATCTTTGAATATCGCTCATTTTTCCTCCTCCACAATACTAATAGAATTTTTATCTGCTGCATCAATCATTATATGGGAAATCACTTTATAACAGAGAGGCGCAACTGACTGATAAAAAATTTCTGAATACTGCTTTTATAGTTATCGTTTTAATGTGATTTAATCTTAGTGATTTAAGTTTACTTAAAATTAGCTTATAACTGCAAGAGGCATCCTTTAGAAATCCCCCTGTCATTTTCAAGATTCATTGCGGTCTGCCAAAACCTCTTGTCGCATTTCATTTTACAATGTACCGTCTGCCAAAAGATATGATGGGCTAAAAGATATTACTTTAAAAAATAGGCAGGAGAACTCCGGCAAGGAGTAATGGAGAAGAGTGTCACTATCATAGTAGGTGCTTCGATAGAACCACAAATTTGGAATTATAGACTTCCATTTTCTTTTATGCTATGATAAAAATACATATATAATATTGGCACAGATTTTTTTGAATTATTTTAAGGTGAATGAATGGAGCATAAATACATTACTAATGAAAAACTAAAGCAGATTCCCAAACTCCCAGGAATTTATAAAATGCTTGATTCCCGGGGTGTTATCATTTATATCGGTAAAAGCAAATGCCTGCAAAAAAGAGTACGGTCCTATTTTGTTAAGACACCAAGGTGGGACAAGGTAAACCGGATGATATCAATGCTGAAGGATATTGAGTATGTTGTCACTGATACCCATCTGGAAGCCCGGTTGTTAGAGTGTTCCTTAATAAAGGAATATCAGCCCCGCTTCAACGCCCAGATGAAAAATGACCGAAACTACTTTTTTATCAGAATAGAGGACTATAATAAATATAATCCCTTATCTGTAATTGAAGAAAGAACCGGTCATTGTTTCGGCCCTTTTCGAAGCAAATACACGATAAGCGAATTCCTGGATAAGCTGAAGAATATCTATCCTATTGCGAGAAATGGTGACCGGTATGAGTTTGAATACCATATGTTTCCTATAACCATGCAAAAGGATGTCTTTGATCAAAATAAAGCGCTTCTTTCCGGGCTCTTTTCATCAGAAGGCGATCTTCTTTTATTCCTTGATACCCTGCGGTCTAAATTAGAGGAAGCCGTTAATGCATACCGGTACGAAATGGCCTCCATTTACAGGGATATGATATCCTGCGTTCAAATGATTAAAAACGGACTAAACGGCTATAAAAACTTATCCTCACGGAGCATTCTGCTAAACCTTCCTATGGATAATGGCTGCAGCAAGCTTTTTTATATCCTAAATGGCCGTATCATTCATAGTATGATTACGGATAGTGTTATGGATGATATCCGGAAGGATTTCATCAAGGCCAGTGAATTACTAATACCGTCCCTACATAGTATTCAGGAGAACGAGAAGGAATGGATCGATTATCGGGATATCATATATTCTGAAATATCCGGTCTGCCTGATGAATTGGTAGAATTGCTGTAGATGCAAAAATAGTGAAGGCATACCATTGGTACAATGTTATTTTCATGGCAGCATTGAAGTACTTTACGGTAATGCTCCATCCACCTTATCCCAGGTTGAGGGTGCTGTGGGAGAACACATATGAGCTGTTTCCTCTGTTTTGGCATTTACGTTTCCATTTTATTTTACACTATTAATTATTATACTATCATGATATAATAAAGATATCGTATAGGAAAGAAATTACATGTTCCGATACGAAGTATACGGCGCAAAGGCAGCGCCTTTTATCAGAATTAAGGCTCACTTCTGATTGCCTATATTCTTAGAGCGAGGTGTTCCTATGAGTGTAAAAGTTACTGTTATCATACAAAAAGAAGACACTTGGTATGTTGCCAAATGTGTAGAAAACAATGTTGCCTCACAAGGCAAAACCATTGAAGAAGCCTTGTCCAACCTTACTGAAGCCCTACAGCTTTACTTTGAAGATGATTCTACAGTAATCGATCATCCTCAAACCCTAGTCACTACCTTGGAGGTATCCATCTAATGGGATCAAAATATCCGATATTAACGGAGAAAAATGACAGGGTATGTTTCATACTCTGTCATTTTATACTATTGAGTCCCGTTTGATATAGAACCCAGTCACTTTTGTGGGATAACGGGGCTTTGGTGCCTATCATGTTTATAAAGGCATCTATTGATGCTTATACAGCTTAACCGGTCCTAGTAATCCCATCGGGGGGATAGCCACATTTCTTGAAAACCTGTCACATAATGCATAAACAAGGTTTGTTGCCACTTTTATTATGACCTCATTCTTTTCTTTGTTTAGCATATTCGATAAATCGAAACGATAGGGCTTATTAATCTTTACCCCTGCAGATTGCCCATTAACAAAGACCTCAACAGCTTCATAAGCTTTTCCTAAATCAAGTTCACAGGATCCAGCTTGTTTATCCAGCCATGTTTTGTAATATATGTATCCTGCAAAGTCAGGTCTCCATTTGAAAAAATCCTTCAGTTCGCAAGTATGACCTATAAATTCAATTTTGTCAGTATTGTCAAAATAAGATGCAGTTATCTCAAAACTGAATTCAGATTGGATTTCTTGTTTGTCTTCATAGCTTTTTAAACGCCCGTCCTTAATTTCATAGTTTTCGTCAGTTTCAATTAAAAATAAAGTCTCTGTCGGTTCAAGGTGAATCATAATAGTTCTATCTGTCGAAGCTAATTTTTTTAACAGACAGTTTTCATAAGGATCATAGACATAGATAAATCCGCACTCATGATCATCCATTGTTATTGCTGTATCAACCGTCCGCAAGGTTGATTCATTGAAGAACATGTGAATTCTCATGTTTTCTTTTTCATGTAAGTACCGATAATATCTCAGATAATCAAAGCTTGAAGCAGCTTTAATTTTTTTACATCCAAACTTCTCTGCAACTTTCGCCACCTTATCCAGCTTAATTTCAGGAATGGGAAGAGCCTCATTATCAAATTTGTCTGATATCACCTGGAACACAGGCAAACCTTTCTCTCTGACCGCGTCAACCCAATCGATCAACTGTTGCGGATATTTTTCAGCCCCCGGAACAAATACGCACTGATAAGACACCCCTTCTTCTTGCAATTTATCCTCTCGCAATTTATCACTCTGTAATTTATCACTTTGCAATTTATTCCTTTGTAATTTATCCCTTGGCAATTCATTCTCCTGCAATTTACTGTCTTTTACCTGGAATGTTAACAACCTTTCCATAGGAATTACATCATAGTCCATCTGCTGGTCCATAAGCTCTTTTCCAATGTGGTGAAACATCATCGTTTCCCCCATCCATTCCATTTCCGCATGATAAACCACTGCTACATGAATACTTGGCCTTCCGTCGCTAAGAAGATGGCAAGCCCTGTTTAAATAGTTGAACAAATATTTCATATACGGAAATTGAGTGTTTTTCCCATGCCCATAAAAATGGGGAGGACAATCCGGATCCGGAAAATCCTTTTCAGAAAATGCATGGGGCACATATACGTTAATTCCCCTTACCAGCATATGGTCTGTAAGCCACTTCATTAACGAAATCCCTTCCATCCACCCATATGCACCATATAACTCACATAAAGCCCGTCCCTTGGTTTTTCTTTCAAAATGCGCCATTGATGTGCCAAGCTTTGCTAAACCATAATAATAAAATGCCCCGTCAGCTTCTTTATTTAGGACAAAGCTAAAGTAATCTTCCTTCATCTCAGGCATTATTTGATGCTGGACTACGTCTATTCCTGACATATGCTGGCCCTGTACCGCCTTAAAATAATGCCCGCAGCTAGGCCCCAGACGTGCATGTACATTGTTGTCCTCGATGATATGTCCGATATACTCTACTCCATGATCTTCGCACCATTTCCCAAGATACTGTGAAAAATTTTCCCGGTAAAGATCTGTAACGATGTCCATATAGTGATATCTGATTCTCTGGGCCGCCTCTCCTCCCTCAAACCATAGCAAGGGCAGATCACGTCTTATGTGATTGCCCAAGCGCTCTTTTAATCTTGACTCTACGCTCTCATCCCAGGGCAGGGGCATCTCTGTTCCTATTTTCATATCCATAGAAAATCCTGTACGGTTGGTTAGATTGTAAAAGCCCGGTTCATCAGAGAAAAAGCCCATTAAGGTTGTTCCAAAATACTCTCCGAAATGTGCATAATGGGATTCATACACCTCATCGACCAAAATTTTAACTGAGCTTTTATCCAGCATATTAATATAATCCTGCTGTACGGAGGCCGCTCCGGTTTGCTCAATAATAAGGGTGATCCGGTATTTTCCCTCCGGTACGTCAAATGTAACCCACCCCTTCGAATAATGCTCTGTCAGGTCATCAAGGGTACCTTTCCACATCTCACCCTGTATACGCTTTGCCATTAAGCAAGCCATTAATCTTGAAGGGTGCTTGGATAAGGGAGTGCCCATTACACCCAGCCCATTTTCCAAATCAACTCTGATCCGGTAGTCGGATAAGGGACCTTCTACGTCGAATTCTCTATGTATCAGAAACTTTCTTTTTAGCTTATCATCTGCATCCTTCAATTTTCCGTTTGCAAAACCCGTGGGGAAATGCGCATCATCCAGAATCCAAACCTTCATATCCAGCTTTTTAGCCTCATCAAGTATGATTGCTACATCATTCCACCAAAGCTCCCCGGCAAAATCAGGATGGGGCCTTGATTCTAAACAAACAGCCCTGATTCCGGTTTCCCATATTTTTTGCATATATCCTCTTAGAACCGCTTCCTCCTTACCGTGTAACCATAGAAAGGGTAAAATATAGTTTTCTTCTTTTTCCGATAGAACCTCTCCCAAACGGCTTAACCTTTGCATACCAGTACCTCCTCTTTCTACCGCTATCTCCGCTCCAAGCTTTTCTTATATTCACCGGGTTTCATCCCTACAACTCTGTCGAATATTTTATTAAAATGGTTGATATCAGCATAACCCACCAATTCACAGATTTCATAAAGCTTTAAGTCAGTTTCCTCCAAGAGCTTTTTCGCCCTTCCAACCCGCAGTCCCATGAGGTAATTCTGATAATTCTCACCTGTCTTTTTCTTGAAAAGCTGGCTAAAATAATAGGGGTTTATGAAAAACCGTTCTGAGATTTCATTTAAGCTGATATTCCGATTGAAATTCCGTTTCATATATTCCTTTGCTTCCTCCACGATATCACGCTTTTCGGGGAGACTATTTTTTATCATCAGCTCATTCATGCTTTTCAGCATATTAAAGATCCAATTTTTTAATTGCGTTGTTGTTTGAAATTTCTCAATGCTCTCCAAAGAGAATATGTTTTTTCCAAGATACTCACTCAACTGAATTTGCATAAAGGACATTTTTCTTACACCGGACAGAATCAGGTTCAGGCTGATCAGCTGAAGATCCGTTAAGGTTACGTCCTTTTCCTTCTCAATTTTCTGGAAAATGTCCTCAATCACTAATTTGCAGCCCTTATCATCCATATTATCAATGCAATTTTCAAACCGTTTAATATCCTCCATTGCCACCAGGTTCGGCTTTAATTCAATATCACAAATCTGGTCATACATTATGACGCAGTCCAAGCCTTTAATGATCTTGTAATTCAGGGCACATCTCGCTTCCTCAAAGGACTCCCTGATCTCTTCAAATTTATGGTACATTCTTCCCACGCCAATATTAATACTAATTCCAAAGGACTTTGAAATTTCTACCCTCAGCCTTCTGATTACCTCGGATATGCTTTTCAAATCACTGTCGTGTGCCATGATAATTGCCAAGGAATCATCTGAAAGGGGAACAATCATTTTTTCCTGGCAAATGGTCAGATATCGCTCTGATGCTTCTTTTATGTTATTCAGAAGTACTTCCCCTGCTTCATTCATTTTTTCAGCGTTGATTTGTAATATGGCACCCACATACCATCTATAGTGAATCGGGAACCCAATTTGCTGAAGCCTGGACTTTAATCCTTCCGGTGATAATTCAGGGCTTTCAAGAATCTTTTTAAGCGTATACCCCATCATGGTTCGCTCCATTTCCTGCTCCTGCTCCTGTTTTCTCCGCTCTTCCTTTACACGTTTACAGGAATTTGCCAGGACGGAGCATAATTCATCCTCATCCACCGGCTTTGTAATATATTCTTCAACGCCTAAAGTAATTGCAGTCCGGGCATACTGGAACTCAGCATATCCGCTTAAAATGATATAGCTTGCCTGGACATCCGCTTCTTTTAACCGCCTGATCATCTCCAGTCCGTCAATCTCAGGCATGCGTATATCAGTAATGATAATATCCGGCTTCAGGGAAAGCGCCTTTTCATATCCATGCATGCCATCAAATGCGAGTCCAATCACCTCACATTCCGGCATCAGACGTCCGATCATAAAGCTGATTCCCTCTGCTATCCCCACCTCGTCATCCACAACCAAGATACGGTAAGTCATCTACGTTCCTCCTTAAATTCTTCCCACACAGCAGGAATGCAAAGCTCTATTGCAGTTCCTTCCTGCCCGCTGGTTAGGACTCTTAGATAATAATTATCCCCATAATATAGCTTAATCCGCTCCGTAATACTTTTCAGGCCAATACCTGTTCTTCTCTCTTCCTCCCTTGGCTCCAGTTTAAGCTTATCGGACTGGGCGGTGCAGATTAAATTGTTGATCTCTTCTACCCGTTCTGCTGACATTCCCTTTCCGTCATCGCAAATCCGTATTATAATATCCTTCTCATTGGAAAGCTCGCCTGTTACAAGAATATGCATCCTGGAGCCTCTTCCCTTTAAGCCATGCTCAATACTGTTTTCAATGATCGGCTGTAGGATCATTGATATGATGGAGGCATTCTGAAGCTTCTCCTCCAGCCTCACCTCCAGAAAAAAGGAATCCTGGAACCTC
This sequence comes from Mobilitalea sp., assembly GCA_029974875.1. The sequence continues at coordinate 18,611 of JARKQP010000461.1, read as the reverse complement.
ATATTCTGTAACCTGATATAGTGCTCCGCATAGTCAACCTCGTCTTTTATTTTATGTGGCTTTGTACTTTCATTTAGTGTCATACGGAACATTTTCGCCAGAATCTTAATCATATCAGCCACTTCATCGGCGCCGTTTACCAGCGCCTTCATACGGATAGATTCAAGTGTATTGTAAAGCATATGGGGATTGATTTGGGTTTTTAAGGCCAGGTATCTGGCATTCTTTTGCTTTATTTCAGCCACATATACATCTTCGATTAGCGCTTTTATCTTAAGCACCATGCGGTTATAGCTATTTACAAGGCTTCCGATCTCGTCATCAGAATCCTTTTGGATCAGCTCTTTGTACTCCCCTTCTTCTATCTGCCCCATCCGTTTTTGCAGCTTACCGATAGGCTTTGTAATCATTCTGCTAAAGAAGGTCGAGATCGTAACAATTAATACGATACAGCCAAATATGGCGGAGCCTGTAACATAGCCTACTTTATTAATTTTAAAAAGCAAGCTGCTTCTCGGTATCACAACATTGACTTTTAAATCTCCTCTTTTCGTATCATTTGTCAAAACGATGTAGTCTTGTGGATTCTTATCGCTAAGCAGAGGCATATCCGTTTTCGCCTCTTCCCAGGTCAACCTTCCGCTTGCCACATCCGAATCGTATAATATTCCATAATTCGAATCCGTTATACTAATTTTTATATTGTATTGGCTGCGTGCGAGTAAAAAGCCGTCACTTAACTCGATTAAACTGGCTGGCTCTAAGTCCATTAAGACTATCCCTTCATAAGCCCCCCTATAATCTAAAATTTTTCTGCCTACAGTGATTACAATGCCATCCTGATCCCTGTCACAATAGCTTCGGTCATGTACTGCTGTCACGATAAGCCTGTCTTCTGATTTAATGATTCTTTCCAGCCACTCCTGCTGCTTTAATACTTCCTCGTCGATGTTAGTGCCTTCACTGTTAAATTGATAAAATTGATCTTCCGCTGTCAGAAAGCAAATGCTTCTGATTTCAGGTTTTAATGTTACAAGACGCATTACGACCTTGCGCATGTATAGCTGATGGTTTACCTTGTCCATCACACTTTGGTTACCCGTATTATCCATTTGATAGATGACATCATTGTCTACAAGAACCGTTTTTGTCACCCTGTCATACTCTTCAATAAAATCGTCAATGTTCATCACAATCTGAGAACTAAAAGCCCCGGCAAATTCAAGGGAGGTCTCTTCTAAGTTGCGCGCCGAAACAATATAAATAATAGCACAGGTACCAATCAACGGGACAACGCACGCGAGAAGATAACTTATTATTAATTTTTTCCTGATTTTCATATCCTTAAAAACTCTCTTAATCATAAACCCACCCTTTTGGAGCGTAGCCCCCAGGCAACTTACCAATAGCTCCACCCGTTAAGCTATCCGCCTTTTTCCAAGCTCCTTCATCCTTTTACCGAGCCAAGCATGGCACCCTTGGCAAAGTACTTTTGCAGCCAGGGATAAATCGCAATAATCGGCGCAATTGCAAAGACAACAGCTGCTGCGCTTAAGGTACTCTCCGTATAGTTTACATTAGCCGCCATCGTGATATTAGCCAGCTCACTGCCACCGCTAACTAATTGCCGGATTTTCAGCTGCAGGGGAAATAAATCTGTATCCTGCAAGAACATCAAAGGATGTTGAAATTGGTTCCACATAGTAACGGCGTAAAAAAGGCCTACTGTGGTCAATACGGCTTTTGATGAAGGCAATACTATTTTATACAGAAGCTTAAAGGATCCGCAGCCATCAATCATCGCTGCTTCTTCAATTTCCAGCGGAAATTGTTTAAAAAAGGTTCTCATAATAGCCAGATTATATGCCGTTAGAATATGCGGGAAAATCAGCACCAACGGATTATTGAATAGTCCCATCCCTTTAATTGTCAAGAAATAAGGAACGATTGGCGCTTTGAAAATCATAGTAATAATTACAAAAAGCATAATCACTCCGCCTGCTTTAAAATTTGTTTTTGAAAGTGGATATGCCATGACGGAAGTGACTACAATGGCTATTATGGTTCCTACGATTGTTGATGTGAAGGTCATCGCAAAAGCTTTCCATATACCGATGTCGGACAAAATATACTGCCACGATGAGAATGTGAAGCCCACAGGCCACAGATTAACAATGTTCATATCAGATGCTGCCTTTGAGCTAAAAGACATTGCGACTACACTGATGAGCGGGATAAGTGCAATAATCCCTATAATGCACAAAATAATTGTAATTGCATTCTGAAACAACCTATCTTTTATGGATTCTTTCATTACCACAGACCTCCATTATCTGAAAATTTATTAGCCAATTTATTAAATGTCAATACCAGCAGAAGTCCGATGACTGACTGAAATAATCCTACTGCGGTAGTAAAGCTGTATTGCGCTTTTTGAATCCCGACCCTGAACACATAGGTATCGAATATATCTCCAACACTATAGGTCATCGGTGTTATCAGGTTATATACCTGATCAAAACCAAGCTCTAAAAATCCGCCGATATTTAATAAGAAGATTGTAAGTATGGTAGGCACCAGCAACGGAAATGTGATAAATCTCATTCTATTAAACCGGGAAGCACCATCCACAGTTGCCGACTCGTAAAGCGCGGGATCGATTCCACTGATGGCTGCCAGATAGACAACCGTGCCCCAGCCTGCATCCTTCCAAATAGATGATACCACATAAATCGGACGGAACCAGGACTCCTTTTGCATTGCCAGGACAGTGTCCATACCTAAAAAATTTCTAAGGTTATTAAATAAACCGCCAATGCCAAATATATCAAAGATCAAACCTCCAACGATTACCCAGGATAAAAAATAGGGGATATAGACCGATGTTTGAATTATCTTTTTAAGCCTGAGATTTTTCACTTCATTTAGCATCAGGGATAAAATAATCGGTATCGGGAAGATTACTACCGTTTTTAATAAACCTAAAATCAGGGTATTAGCAAATATTCTGTTAAAGTCAGCATAGGAAAAAAGCGCTTTAAAATGCTTTAATCCGGCCCAGTTACTATGTAAAAAGCCTTTAAATACAGAATAATCCTGAAACGCTATCACACTCCCCAGCATCGGTATGTACCTGAATAGAAGGAAGAATAAAACACCCGGTAATACCATTACATAGTATGGCCAGTATTTCCTGATATTGTTTTTTAATCCTGTCTTGTCTTTTGTAATCGGCTGCTTCATCACCGTATCCATATTTTTCATATAGACCTCCTGTAAATAACTTTTCTAAATTATCTATTATCCAACGAATAACCACAATGTGCGTTTTATATTTTTTCCATGAGCTTTTTAAGGATTCTTTATCCCAAAACAAGGGAAACCAGACTGATAAAATCATTCCAGTTTCCCCTTGGTAATGAAGCCTTTTTCAGTATACTATTTATTAACTGACTGATACCATTCTCTCGCAGCTTTTGTTACTTCTTCCCCACCTGACGCATACCATCTTTCAACAAATTCATCAAACTTTTCAATCGGGTATTCACCGATAATAATTTTCGTTGCATATTCAATATATAAAAATCTATTTTGAATATCCTCGTGGTTCGTGTAGATGGAGGCAGGTATACCATCCCCGGCAATCGATTTTACATATTTTTGATTTTCTGTAAGATCACGTATGGATTGGGAAACCGACCATTCTCTCTCGGGAGTCATCTGGCCTTCTAATAATTGGATCTGGAAATCAACTGTAGCCACTCCGTTATATGGTGTCAGCACTAAATTCTGCTGGGTTTTCTTATCGTCGGGCAGCCTCTTTAAAACTCCGTCAACCATTTGGCTATGCATTCCTTCAACTCCTGTATAGAATGCATTCCAAAGTGACTGGTCAGCAAAAGCGTTTAACATTTTCATTACGGCTTGTATTTTAGCTTCATCATCCGTATTTGCTACTACAAAACCCACCCCATTCACTTTTAAGGCTGTATAGAAGCCTTCATAGCCAGGTGCGGAAATCGCGGGAAGAGTAGCAATGTCAGGCTTCACTCCTGTTGACTGTTCCATTGTTTCTGCATATGTATATGCTTCCTGTGGAATATGGGACCAGCTGCCAACAAGGTTTGAATTAATTTTCCCATCCCAGGCAGCCTTGTCATTTAATACTGTTTCCGGATCCATTAGGCCTTCCGCATAAAGGGATGCCATCCATTCTAAAGCCGCCCGCATATTGGGGGTTACGGCGGAATAAGTCAATTCTCCGTCATAAATATCCCATTGCGGATATCCTTCCCACATAGCTACACCATACATACCAAACAGATGCTCCATCCACCTGGCTTCAGCACGGCCGCCTGTCGGTATCTCATCCTGCACTCCATTACCGTTAGGATCATCATTCTTGAATGCTCTCAGCACATTAACATACTCTTCCTGGGTAGTCGGCATTTTAAGGCCAAGGGCGTCCAGCCAATCCTGACGGATCATCCCTCCATTACGGCCGTAGCTAATTACGTTTGGAATTGTATATATCCTGCCCTGTCCACTTGGATCATTTGCCCTCATAACATCCCATATTTCTTCCGGGATCAGGTTCCAAAGATTAGGTGCATACTTTGGCAATAGGTCTGTTAAGTCAAGAAGTGCCCCGCTTTCAATCAGACCCGCTTCCATTCCTCCAAAGGGGCAGAATATATCCGGCATTTCTCCGGCTGCAATTCTAAGGTTCAATTGTTCCTGGTAAGTAGTTCCGCCATTCCACTCAACATAAGGATGAATGATTCCCACACCAATCTGATCCTTATAGAAGTTATACAGTTCGTCACCCTTCTCTACAGGTAAGAAACCTGTATTCGTCACCCAAACTTCAATATCCGGTAATTCAACCTCCGCTTCCGCACCTCCAGATGTTTGGCCATCCGTTTCCTGGGACGATGTGCTTTGACTGTCGCCGGTTCCTCCCTTTTCTCCTGCTTTACCACTGCAACCTGACATTGTTGTCACAAGTAAAGCCGCAACGCATACCGTTGTTATTACTCTTTTCCATTTCATAAAACAAAAACCCTCCTTCAATTTTTCATGAATATTATCAGATAATATAAAAGCAATCCTGCTAAAGCTGATTGTCCTTATGAATTGCTTTTACTTACCTGCCTATTTCATTATCAATAAATCGGATATAAACCACAATCTTCATAATTTAGAATTTAGCCTGCCATTTTTAAGTTTTTGTGGCGGACTATTTTTATCTCTTTTTGACTTATAAAGGATTTATATAGAAGTGAAGCAGGGTTAAAGATCATACTACTGTCCATAAACTTAAGTCTATTTTAATAAAATTTTCCGTACTTGTATCCTAATTTTCAAAGCATTATTTCAATATTCAAATATATTTTTTTCTTTGTTACATAAGACGGTTTTTCATATACTTTTCTGTGCATAATCAACAAGGGTTGATACAATAGTATGATTTGAACTGAGTTAGAGTTGATTTCGTGTATGACAAGTTATATAATCAATTCATGAGGAAATCATCATCAATGGCACTTATTATAATAAGCTGTTTAAGTTGCCCAAATAGAAAGGAAGTGTTCCTATTGCCACAGCCACAGCAACGACTAACTACGATCGAAGAATACGAAGCATTACCAAACGATATAAGGGCAGAGATCTTTGACGGTCAGATCCAATACATGGCCAGTCCTTCACAGCTGCATCAAACGATCCTTCTGGAGCTTTCCTCTATGCTGAATTCTTATGTAAAGGAAAGAAAAGGATCTTGCAAAGTTTTACCGGCTCCCTTTGACGTGAAGCTAAATGATGTACCACTAACCATCGTTCAACCTGATATTATAATTGTCTGCGACAAAGATAAGCTGGACGGAAAACGCTGCAATGGCGCACCAGATTTTATTATTGAAATCGTATCGCCCGGAAATGCTTCCGATGATTAGATAAAAAAGCTCTACTATTACAAAAATTATGGAGTTCGTGAGTACTGGATTGTAGATCCGAACCGAAGAACAATATCTGTAAATTATTTTGAGGAAGATATTGTCAGCCTTCCTTATACATTCGGTTCTACTGTGAAAGTGAATATCTACGAAGACCTTTATATCGATTTTAAGGAAATTGAGCAGTTGATTAACTCATGAGTGCTAAAAAATAACAGAGTATGATTTTCACTCATACTCTGTTATTTTTTGATGCTAACTTCAACTCTAGCCCTTCACTCCGCCGACCACAATACCTTTAACAAAATATTTCTGGAAGAAAGGATAGATCACCAGAATCGGCAATATCCCAATGACGGCAATTGCCATCCGTATGCCAACGCTTGGGAGATCCGCGGCGGCACCGCTTGCAACCGACGAGCCCTGGCTGCTCTGCAGGAATTGGATGTTTGATATAATTGTATTTAAAATAGCCTGTATGCTAAATATTTTTTCATCCGTAATGTAATAGAGACTATTCATCCAGTCGTTCCAATACCCCAATCCCACCATCAAGGATATGGTAGCCATCATTGGCTTCGATAAGGGAAGCACGATCTTCCACAGGATTCCATATTCGCCGCAGCCATCGATCCTGGCCGCCTCTACCAGGGCATCCGGTATGTTTGCATTAAAGAAGGATCTCATCATGATGATGTAAAAGCCATTCATGAGGAGCCCCGGAAATATTAAAGCCCAAAGCGTATTCTTGATGTGGAAGGTCTGGGTCCACATCATATAACTGGGAACCAGTCCACCGTTAAAGAGCATTGTAAAGAATACAAAAAATGAGAAAAAATAACGGAACGGGAACTCTTTCCTTGAAAGAGGGTATGCGAACAGCGTCGTAAATAATACGCTTAAGACCGTACCGATTAAGGTAACCAAAATTGTAATTCCATAGCCCTTCATAATTTTCATGCTGCTTTGAAATAAATAAATATATGCATCCAGGCTAAATTTTCCCGGTAAAAAGCTGTAACCGTCCCGAACCAGGGTCGCCTCATCCGTGAGTGATGAAGACACCAACAGGAGGAAGGGTGCCACTGCTGCAATTGTCAAAAGTGTGAATATGATGTTTAAGGCAATCTGCCCGCTTTTATTTTTAACTACCAAGCCAATGTCCTCCTTTTTAGAATAATGCGTTCTCTTCATCAATTTTACGAACAATATAATTGGCTGTGAGCACTAAGAGAAAGCCCAGGATGGACTGTAAAAATCCTGCTGCCGATGCACGCCCTATATCATTCAGCTGTGTCAAGCCCTTATATACGAACACGTCAATGGTATCCGTCACCGAGGATATGAGGCCAGACCTCATAGGTACCTGGTAGAACAAGCCGAAGTCCGAATAGAACATGCGGCCAATTGCCAAGAGCACCATGGTAATGATCGTCCCCCTAAGTCCTGGCAGGGTCACATGGACTACCTGCTTCCACCTGTTGGCGCCGTCCACCGTGGCCGCCTCATACAGGGAGGAATCAATACCGATTACGGTCGCATAATATAGGATGCTGGAGTAGCCAAAGCCCTTCCACAGGTTGACGATGACAAAGATGAAGGGCCAATATTTCGCCTGGGTATACCAGCTGATCTTTTCTCCCCCGAAGGATTCGATCAATTTATTGAGGAAACCGCTTTCCTGGCTGAGGAACGCATATACGATATAGGATACCACAACCATGGAGATCAGAAAGGGAATCAAGATTACCGTCTGGTATATTTTCTTGTTCAGCTTTCCCCTCAAGAAATTCAGCATCACCGCTACTGCCACTGCCACAACATTTCCCAGCAATATAAACACTAAGTTGTATCCAATGGTATTTCTGACAATATTGATAGCATCCTGGGTCTTAAATAAATAGGTGAAATTGCTGAACCCGCACCATTCGCTGCCCCAGATTCCTGCACTGTAATTATACTTTTTGAATGCTATTAGCAAACCGACCAATGGCATGTAATTATTAATCAATAAATAAACCAGGCCGGGTAACATCATGGAAAATAAGACCAGCGTCATTTTCCTTCTTGCCCGCTTCCGCTTCTTTCCACTTACTGCCGTCACTGCCGCCATCCTGTTCCTCCTTTTAAAAAGCCGTTTTTAAAGAAGGCTTCTCTCTAAAAACGGCTTTCCTCTTTTCTATTTCATTTTAATTCTTTCCTAAATAGGCATCCAGCTGCTGTTGCTTTGCCGCGATAATGTCATTTAAGCCAGCTGCCTCAAATTCCTTGTTTGCCTGTTCAATGGTGCTGTCAACATCCACTGTTCCGGCCATCAGGGCTCCATAGTATTTATCCATAATATTGATGCAGGCGGTGTACTGGTCTACTACGCTGCTTGTATCAAAGGAAAAGCCAAAGCCCTGTGATTTCAATGTTTTCTGGTTGAACTCCTTCAGATCCTCAAAGAAGGAGGAGCCATTCACATCCAAGGGATATGCATTGCCGGAGTATGGTGTAACCCAATATAAATCAGCCATACCATAGCCACAGTCAGCTGCGGTCTTCCCTTCCGGGAATGAGATGGTGCCATCGCTGTTTTTAACATAATGGGTTCCTTCGATACCATCGTTTAAGAGAATAGATACATCCTGATCTGTATATAGGATCTCCATAGCCTTCCATGCTGCCTCCGGAACCTTCGTATTTGCATTAACCGCATAGCTTAAGGCCGCATAGGAATTTGATGCGGACCATGCGTCAACAACAATGGTACGGATCATTCCAGGGATCTTGTTTACAGCGTAGTTATCAAAACAGGAGACCGCTTTTTTGCTTCCGATCAGTGTCTGCCAGGGCTGTGTATTGCTTAAGATATCCTGCATAACCAGGCCGTCCTGATACCATTTGCGGGCCCAGGTGCAAAACTCACGGAAGTCATCCGTATCAAAGAGGTTCTGTACTGTCGTCGTCTGCCCGCAGTCCGGAAGAACCCCAAGGTATTTTTCATCCCCCAGGCCATCCCATTTCCACTGGCCAATCAGGGTAGTTCCACCCTGCGGCGCAAGGGCATAGCGATCCGGGTATTTTCCATGGGCCTCACGCAGAAATTTATCAATATCCTCCATGGTAAGCTTTTGGCCATCCTGAATGTTGAATTCCCCTGCAACCTCTGCATCAATGTTTAATCCAAAATAGTTCCCGTAATTTCTTAAGTTCGGAATTGCATAGATCTTACCGTCAATTGAGGTACCCTTCAGCTCCTCAATGGGCCATAGGGCTTTAAAAGCATCCGATGCATTGTTATAATAATCGTCAAGAGCCAGGAACTGCCCATTTTTTACATAGGTAGATAAGGGAGTGATGAAAGAGGCGATTACATCTACCTCACTGCCTGTCAGGAGTAAATTGGACTGCTGCTGCCAATTACCCATGGAAACAAAGGACAGGGTCATATGGATCCCGTAATTTTCCTCTGTAATTTTGTTAATGGCATCTTCTATCTTCTGGGCATCCGGCAGATCATAAACTGTAGGAATACATACCGTTACATCCGTGATCTTATCTGTTCCTTCTGTCTTTCCTGTTGTCTGTCCCTTTGAAGCATCACCAACACCCGTACCGGCATCGCTTCCGCTTCCCCCGCATGCCACAAAAGAAGTAACAATAGCTAGTACGCTTATCAAGGCTGCTACTTTTTTAATTACCTTTTTCATAATACTTTCCTCCACGCTTTTTTTGACGGCTTATCATCAGCCATTTCACATGCCTATTATATCAACACCGTCTTGCCGGAATCTGCTATTTTCCTGTTATGAATTATAGCTTTTCTGAGGTTTTAACCGTACTATTTATCAACACTTCATATTTTCTATAATTATCGTGACATTATTTATAACTTTTCTGACTTTTTATTTATGTGCCCCTCTACTATTGCTCACCTGTTTTTATTGCTATCTGGCATACTTGCACCGCTACCTGTATGCTTGCATTACTACCCACATACTTGCATTGCCCCTTATGTACTTTCCACCTACTTACTCTCTCATTGTTACATTACTGCTTCATATTTTCTTTCCGGTACTCATAGGGTGTCCTGTTCGTTATCTTTTTGAACATTTTTGAAAAATGTGAAAAATTATCATAGCCTACCTTGGAGGCAATGATACTGATTGACAGCCTGGATTTTACTAAAAGCTCCTGTGCCAGCTTCATCTTCTCCATCTGCACATAATCCTTAAAGGTATCCCCGGTCTGCTGCCTGAATACCTTTGAAAAGTAGTCCTCGTGGAGGTGCACCCTGTCGGCAACCTCTGCCCTGGTAATATTCTTATGCAGGTTCTTTTTAATATAATCGACCGCACATTTCACCATATCTTCCTCAGGTTCTCCCGGTTCCTGCCCAGCACTGTCCCAGAATACCCCGCTTTTTTTACTGCCGTTGCCCTGAAGCCTGCTGCTTAAATTCCTGTAGATGGCTGAGAACCTTTGCTCCCCTTCTTCCCCTATGGGGTAAACCGCAAGGCTAAATTCCATGTTTTCTTCCATGAATTGATAGAATTCCTCCATCCTCTGCTTCCATAAACCAAAATCCATTTTCCCCCGCTCCACTGCCAGGACCAGCCAGAGCATGTCCTGGTCCATACCGGAGATGGCTGCCTTACCGTTCAGGCTTTCAAATAATTCCTCAATCACATTGCTTAGTACAAGGCGTACCAGCTTCTCATCCCATGCATTGTTGATCCTTTTCCACCGCAATATCTGTACCAGGGCCGGATAAACGGCGCAGCTTTCATAGTCAAACTGGAAGAGGTCCGAAAAATGGTCATACTCATAATCGGCTTCCTCCGTTTTTCCCATGGACATATGGGATATGATGGCATCCAGGATAGTGTTTCTCTGCTTTATCACATAATTTTTTGAATGCTGGAGCTTATGTAGGTGCTTCTTCCTTTTTGTATTTTCCAATACCTTCTTTAATACGTTCTCCACCTCTTCAAACCTGGCGGGCTGCAGGATATAATCAAAGCCCCCCATGCGGATTGCCTCCTTGGCATAGGAAAAGTCAGCATGTGAGGTCAGGAACACGCACTCGATATCAGGAAATTTCTCCTTTGTCCACTGGACCAACGACAGCCCGTTTTCCTCCGGCATTTCAATATCCGTCACAAGGACATCCACCTCAAAATTCATGATTAAAAGCTTGGCTTCCTTTGCGCTGCATGCCGTATATACATTATCCGCAGGTATCCGCTCCCAGCAGATCCCTTTCTTTAAGCTGTCCACAATTGACTGTTGGTCATCCACCAGCAAAACTTTCATATGTTACACCTCCGGTATAATTAATTCACTATATGCCCCACCGCTATTCAGGAAATAATATTCTGCCTTCTCCCCGAATAAGAGGCGGCATCTTCTCTTGATATTATGGATCCCGATGCAGCTGCGGCCGCCTGCCATGCCACCGTTGATTTCCTCAAGGATCTCTTCCGTGTATCCCTGCCCATTGTCACTGATAATCAGGTCCAGATAATTCCCCTCCTCCGTAACCAGCAAATCTGCCCGCACGGTTATCTCCAAAGGTAGCTTGCTGCTGCCAAGCCTCACGTACTTAATACTATTCTCAACGAAGGTCTGGATACACAGGATCGGAACCTTCCATCCCTCCACCCTGTCATCCAGCTCTATTTCACACCTTACCTCACGGCCGTGCATATGCTTTTGCAGCTCCACATAATTACGTACAAAATCCAGCTCACTGCTTAAGGGCACCATCTCGCATTCCTCATTCAGCAGGTATCTGAGGTGCTTTGAAATACCAAGGATAAGCTCCTGCAGCTTTTGGGGTTCATTTTGCATGATCAGCGCGTTCATTGTTTTAAGCCCGTTCAAGTAAAAATGCGGCTTTAGCTGCAATTGCAGGTACTGCATCTGGGCCTTTTGCTTCTCGATAATCTCCTCATAGGTCAGCAGCTTCTGCTTCTCAATCTCGGATACCATAATTCCAAGGGTCTCATTCACCTTCTGCAGCTCATAGAAGCGCACGCCGATCATGGGCACCTGCTTGAGCTCCCCCGCCCCTATCTGGTTCATGATCTCCGTCAGGCTATGCAAGGGGGAGACAAATTCCTTCCGCAAAAAACGATACAGGAAGAAGACCAAAAAGATGGAAATAAAGGATATGACCAGCAACATCAGCTGCTGGAGGTTCATTACACTCCAGACATTATAAGGAAGAGCCACGCAAATCCATAGATCCGTATTTTTAATCCTGTTTCCATATACATAATATTTTCCTATCTGTTCTGAGAAGCTCTTTTCATTCTCCTTCGTTATCTCGACCAAGCCCAGGGATTTGGCCAGCTTGATCTTTTTTAACGCGGTACCGTTCTCAATCAGCATCACCTGAGCCTGGCTATTTAAATTATGGCTTAATTCCCTTTCTATATTGCCAAAGCGATTGATGCCGTACAGGGTTATATTTTTTTGCTGAAAGCAGATTGCCGTAAAGGTTTCATCCTCTATGGTATAATTGATCCAGCTCTTGGTACCCTGCTTGATGGCCAGCTGACCCTTTAGCAGCCTGTTTAAGGTCACTGCCTGCTCCGGCTTCACCTTGTCCGTATTTATGTTATACCAGACCTTGGAGCCTCCATAGAAAATGAAAAAGCCGTGCAAGGCCTCTTCCACTGTCATCTTATTGGTCATGGTCATCCGCAGGTCATAGGCATTGCTATACTGCTGCAGCTCGTCCGGGGTTCCTGAAAGCACCTTGAAATTCTGGTCATTTTTATAAATATCGTATAAAACCCGGTAAAGCTTCTCCATGGACTGTTCCGTATTGGTCATGTATGCGTTAATTACACTCTCTTCGTTCTTCTTTTTATTGGACTGATACTCTGCAATAAGATACCAATCCATGCATAGGAGAAGAATCAGCAGCGAAAAATATCCTGCCATCATAATCAGAATCACCGTATGGTTTAAATAAAATATGCGTTTCTTGTCTTTTCTGATTTTAAACATGTCATCGTCTCCTAGTCCTTAGATCTTATATGTGGTTTATTAGCCCTCTAAGATCTGGTTGCGTACATTGTGGCTATCTGACAATATTATGCCCGGTTCCACCTCCAGGGTCAAGAAAATTCCATGCCCTATGAAATTTTATGTGTAATTTGTCTACATCAATTTTAACAGTTGGCAAAAAAGATGATGGAACAGGTAGGAAATAACCACATGGAGGAGACTCGCAGCCCAAATTAAGACTTTCTTAAAACGGTAGTTTTTATATTTCTCATGCAGGGGCTTTCGTGATATAATTTAATGATTAGAGCATTAAATGGGTAAGATTTAGGGCGTGAGCGTTTATGAAGCAGGATTATAATTCTTCAGTCATCTTTAGTAAATTGGGATATCTTCCCCGGCAAAACAGCCAGAAAACCGACTAAGTTTTCTGGCTGTTTCCCTAAACCTCACTAATTGTATTGATAAAAAGCGAAATTTGTCAACCATGTTAAGAAAGGCGATTTTCATAGTCCTGCAATTCATGAAAAATATTATCGACAATCGCCTTGTCATCTTCAATTCGATAAAGCATAAAATATCTATGGCTCATGAAGTTAATTCGCTTATACCCCTGCTCTTTCAGTTTCGGGTTGGTACAATCCATTAAACTACCTGCCACATTTGCCAGACTCTTTTTTGTTACCTCGAAGTCATCCAATAAATTCCTTGCCGCCTGCTCGCTCTTCTTTATAAATAAAAGATATCTCACAAAATTATCCAAGTCTGTTTCTGCATCTTCTGTCATGACTACCTTATAGTCCATACTTTGACCTCATATCAGAGACAACCTCGCCTGCATCTCTATATTTCCCCTGTTTTGCATGTGTTCTGGATGTCTCAAGTTTCACCAACAGTTCTTCCTCTGTCATGGGTACATATGGGCTATATTCTACGCCTCTCCTCTTTATCTCGAATGGAAATCCATTATTGGCAACCGCCTGCGTTAAAAACATTCTAATTGCTGTTGTTGTATCCGTTCCTAAATCCTTAAACAAAAGATCTGATTTGATTTTCAAATCATCATCAACTCTAACCTGTATCGTACTAGCCATCGTTTTCACCTCCATAAAAGTGTTTTCTTATTATTAATTATAGTGTATTATACTTGCTAGGTCAATACATATGCATTGATTTTGTATCGTTCAATATATGAGAGCTATTGTCCGGTGTGTTCCCTTCATTCATAAACCTGCTCCAGGAGTCTGTCGCCCTGTAATCTGGAAATATCGTCAAAATCAATCTTCAAATCAGCAACCTCTAATGTTCTACCAGTCCTATCGATCCGTAATACCATTCCTGTCACCTGCACATATTCCCAGTCCCGGAAAAATTCCACAGTAATCACATCCTTTTTCTGAAGCTGCCTTAGCTTCCGGTCCAGCTCCTCTTTCTGCTCTTCCGGCAGCTCCCGCTTGGGAACAATAATCCGTTCCTTCTCTTCCAAGGCTTCCCTCAACCCTCTTAAGGCATCAAAGGGCATAAACTGTTTGGCACGGTTTTCCCTATCCATTTTTCCCCGCTTACTCTCCACTTTTATGGCCTCCAATCTGCCTGTTACGTTCCATCGTGGTACCTGCTGCCTGCAGGTCCATCCCGCGCACAAGGGCATTTTTACCGAACTTATTTTTAATCTCCAATGCTGCCCTCTGTAGCTTCCTGTCCCTCTCCAGCTCTACCGGACCAGTAAATAAGTCGTATTGCTCGTAAGCCTCATCAACCAGGTTATTGCAGGACAGGCTCAGCCGCCGGACAGGCTTGCCCTTATCTACGATGCGTTCATATAGCTCCATCACATAGGGCAGGATGGCCCGGTAGGAATTCGTGGTGATGGACATGGTGGCAGTTCCAGACACCGGCTTTAATCCCAGCTCATTGGAATATCCAACCATCAGTGAAACCGAGCCGGTAACCACACCTTTACCGACCATATCCAGACACAGGGCATCCGCCATCTCCTTCACAACCAGCCTGCACTCTTCAAAGCTATAATCCCTTGCAAGCACCTGGCCGCTGGACATGGAGCTGCTCTTTGGCCGATAGGCCTTAATGTCCTCCATGGTAGTCGTCTCCCTCCCCCAGGCGTGGTCGATCAAAAGCTCCGCATCGATACCAAAGAGCCGGTAAAGCACAGCTTCATCCGTGCGGGCAATATCACCCATAGTGGTAATGCCCAGGCTGGAAAGCCTGTTTACTGTTCCATGTCCCACCCTCCAGAAGTCGCTTAAGGGTCGGTGGTTCCACAGGGTCTTTTGGTAAAGCTCCTCATCCAGGTATCCGATATTGTCCTTTGAGTGCTTTGCCGTAATATCCAGAGCTATCTTTGCCAGATACAGATTTGTTCCAATTCCCGCCATAGCAGTAATCTTTGTGGTATTTCTAATGTCCTGTATAATCTCCACGGCCAGCTCCCTTGCACCCATACGGTACATGGCAAGATAGCTGGTCACGTCAAGAAATGCTTCATCGATGGAATAAACATGGATATTTTCTTTCCCTACATATTTTAGGTAGATGGCATAGATATCGGCGGAATACCTGATATAGAGCTTCATTCTGGGCTGCGCCATGATGTATTGTACGTTCTTTGGTATCTGGAATACCCTGCACCGGTTCTTTATCCCCAATGCCTTCATGGTCGGGGAAATTGCAAGACATATCGTCTTTTCGCCCCTCTCCGGGTCGGCCACCGCAAGATTGGTGGTCAGTGGATCCAATTCACGCTCCACGCATTCCACGGAAGCATAAAAGGATTTTAAATCAATGCATAAATAAACCTTCTCCGCCATCCAGAAAACACCTCCCATCTTCCCCTTCCCTTTTTTATGTCCTCAATTAAATTTATTATAGCACGAGAACATATGTTTGTATATGGGTTTTTATGGAAGTTGCATTATTTCTTCATGTTAGAATAACAATAACAACACTAGCAAAAAGCTGGCAGGTAACAATCTGCCAGCTTCTTGTAAAGCGCTTTAGTGTGAGTTTAGAGCAATATAGTATGGCATTCCGTCCGCAGTCAGCTACCCTGTATTCTTCCCCATTATTTCAACTATTAATAACTTTCTAAATCATAAATATCCATGTCCAGAACCATTTCAAGAACCGATGTAACGATAAATTCAGCTACTGGGCCAAAGGCAGGCGAATGATCAATAACCGCCTTTTAAAACAAAAAATATAATTGGTACAATTAATGCAGGTAATATATTTAGCGCCTTACCATCCTTTATTTTTAATATACCCAGTCCAGAAACAGCAATCAAGACTCCGCCGACAATCGATAGCTCTGTCAACAAATCGGATGAAAAAAAGGAATCTGATAAAAATCGTGCCGTAAGATAAATTCCGCTCTGCCAAAGAAATAAAATTGGTGCGGAAAAAATCATGCCCATCCCATAGGTAGACGCAAGCACCATTGCTGTAACCAAATCCAGTGTAGCATTCGTAAACAGATATGTATTATCACCACTGGTAGCACTCATTACTGGACCTAAGATAGAAAGGGTACCGATACAGAATAGCAAAACTCCGGTTGATAATCCCTGTCCCAAATTTGATTTTGAGTATTTTTCCGTGAGCTTGTGAAAATTCTCATCAATATTCAGCATTGATCCAACCAAGCTGCCTAAAGCCAGACTAACAATAAATAAAACCGGATATTTGCTGTCCGGTAAATTATTTACAACAGAATTAATCCCTAATGCAATAGCCGCAAATCCCATTGCATTGAATAATGCTTCCTGATATTTTACCTTAATTCCTTTTTTCAATATACTCCCGGCAACTGTTCCGATAATAATAGCACCTGTGTTTACAATTGTTCCTATCATTGAAATCACCTCTATAATTTTTATAGAGTTCATGATAAACCCTCCAGTAACCGGAGAGTCAATATTTTTCAAATGGAATCTGAATTTCCGTTACAAATTTTGAACTGTCATTTGTCATGCCATAATCAATCATAGTGATTTCAATCGCATTTCCACAGATATGATATTCTTTGGTTTTAAGATAATCAAGCATCTTAAAATAGTATTCCTTTGAATCCCTATGCGTTCCCTGAAACTGTAATGACAGATAGTCTCCCTCCGGTATGCTCTGGCTACATTCCTTTGCACAATCCTCCTCTTCAACAATTACAATAACATAAGAGAACTCATCAAACCTTTGATCCAATAAATTCTCCTTGGTAATGGATAAGGCAACCTTTCCTAAGAAAATAGAAGTATTTAGTTTATTTGCCCTTCCCAGCTCAACGATAGGAAGTTCAATATCGGCATCCACTTTTATATCTTTTTTCACTACGGCTATCTTTCTCTGAGGAATCCATTTTTCTTCTATTGTGTTATATTCAGTGTGAATTGCATTCTCTATCTGACAAAGTCTATTTTGGATTTTTCGTTCCATCAATTCCAGCTCGTACTTTTGGGCAGCTATTTCTTCCTTTTGCTGTTTTAAGATGGAAACCAGCGTGTCAACCTCTCTATTACTAAAGAATTCACTTATTTTAGATAAAGGCATATTTAATGCCCTTAAATATTTTATTGTATTTAAGCGCTCAAATTGTCTTGTCGAATAATAGCGATAGTTTGAAGCGGTATCAACATATTCGGGCTTCAGTATATTTATCTCATCGTAATACCTTAATGTTCTTATATTTATATCAAATAACTTGGCTATTTCTCCTATTGTAAATAAATCCTTCATCCTATCACCTATTTAATAAGATTTTGATACGCTGAACTTTGTCAGCAATTATGATTTACAAGTAATCCAGGCATCACCTCCATTCCTAAAGAATGAAGGTCAGCACACCCTGCAACACGATTGTTCCATAATGTTATTGTATTCTATTTATATATAGTTGACAACTTATTCCACAACTTCAAATTCCACTACGGCCTCCCGCAGGCCGTCCCCGGAGATTGTCACCCTTACCTTCCCTGTCTGTAATCCCGAACGGAGCACCGCCAACGCATGTCCATCCGTTACTGTTGTTATCTGCTTCGTAAATCCCCTGTCATGCTTTGCCCCGGTGCTTCCAAAAGCTTCCAGGGAAGCAGGGCCGTCTATCTTGATTGTAATTTCATTTACCGCATTGGCAGCTAAATTATGGTTCTCATCCCGGATTTGGATATTAATAAACTGGAGGGATTCTCCTCCTGTCAAAAGCTCATCCTTCTCCGCAGCTGCATAAATAATGGCAGGCGCTTTTGCGGTCCTAAGCACTGTCCTTCCTATCTCCTTACCCTCTTCATAGGCAACTGCCAACAGCTCGCCCGGCTCATAGACCGTGTGAAAGGAGGTCTCATAGGCGGTCTCCTTTCCGCAAGGCTGTTTGCCACAGGACTTTCCGTTGACAAACAGCTCCACCTCATCCCCTCCCGCAAAGACCTGGATCATGATCTGCCTTCCTTCTTTTCCTTCATAGTTGTAGTTAAAGGTGCAATCCGTATAGCACCAGGGGCCGAATTCCCTGGGTATCCCAAAGCTATCCGGATCCTGTACCGCAATACGGGGCTGCTTCGTCAGTCCAAATACGATCTCCCTATAATAGGATACGGGCCTGCGGTAACCGATTGCGGCAATATCCCCGACAGGATTGATTAATTC
>JARKQP010000446.1 GCA_029974875.1 Mobilitalea sp. | reverse complement strand
GCTGTCAGCATGGTCAAAATGGCAATCGACCAGCTTGGGGAGGAAGACATTGTGGTTCTTGACGAGGAGCGCAAGGCTGCCATGGTAAGCAATCTGCTGGTAGTCCTCTGCGGCAACCGGGATGCCCAGCCCATTGTAAATACGGGAACCATTTATTAAAGGCAGCTCCAGGGGCCACACGTGAAAAAATTTAGGAAGAAAGGGGAATCTGGTACCGCCTATGGAAGATAAATTGAAAGTAAGAGAAGAAGCCCTCCAGGCAAGGCTGGAGAATATCCGTGAAATGGAAGCCGCTATCTTAAAAAGCGAAAAAGCCATAAAAGAAAAAGAGAAAGCCAAAAAACAGGTGCTTCTAAGGCTCTCTCCCAGTCTATGGAATGAACTTGCTGCCTGGGCGGAGGATGATTTCCGCTCCATCAACGGGCAGATCGAATATTTGCTTGCAGATTGTGTCAAAAAGCGAAAAAATAATGGTAAGTAACAAATCCCAGACAATCCTGGATTATAGTCTCCTTCACAGGAAGCTAGTGTGCTGTTAGTCTAATTGTCCGTGAGACAGTACACTGGGACATAATCCAGGAATATCTGGGATTTTTAATCATTTCTTATAAAGTTTGGTAAAGTAGTTTGCCGCTTTCTACCGGAATTCTTCCAGCCTTCCCTGAATCACCTTATTGTAGTTCAGAACCCTTCTCTCATACTCTTCGTTCATAAACTTAGAGGTAATCATGAAGTCTGCTGTCGCCCTGTTGTTCGCAACCGGAATGTCATATACGGCGCAGATACGGAGCAGCGCCTTTACGTCCGGGTCATGGGGCTGGGAAGCCAGGGGATCCCAGAAAAAGACTATGAAATCAATGTTCCCCTCCACAATACGGGAGCCGATCTGCAGGTCACCTCCAAGTGGTCCGCTGTTATATGCCTTTACAGGTAACGCGGTTTTATCAACAATCAACCGGGCAGTGGTTCCTGTGCCGCATAGGAAATGGCTTTTTAAAATATCCTTGTTCTTCTCTACCCATTCCACCAATTCGTGTTTTTTTGTATCATGTGCAATTAATGCGATGTGCTTCTGTTTTGAAATCGAAAAATTAATATAATCGTCCTGTACCATCTTCTGTTTTTCTCCTTAATGATTTTTATTTATGATCAGTGAATCAGCTTAGCAATTCACCCTGTTAACAATGCTTTCTATCTTTATCATATAGGAAAAAAACTGTGAATGCAATAGGCAAGAGTTATAATCTTACGGCATCAGTAGCTCTGCGCCTGTCACTTTTGTTACAAAATGGCTATTTCACATATGCATCGCTGACCAGTATATCCTGGATCACACCGGTCGGAATTTCAAATTCTACAACTCCCATGAACCCGGGGGCAACCTCGTACTCATCAAAGGAAATTACCAGCTTACCGGCTTCATTAATGTAGAAGGTCTGATCCGCCTTGATTTTCTCAAAGCCGCCGATATCACCATTCTCTGCAAGGAAATACGTAATACCCTCCTCCTGATTCGTCTTTTCCTTCATTTGTTCTATGATATTCTTGCTGATAATATCTATATAGCTGTCATCCTTAAACAGGCTTGGCAGGGAAACGACCATCTGGTTCTCAAGATCAATATTATCATAGGTCACGGATTCAGCTCCGGAGGCTGCTATCTCCAGCTTGTTTCCCTGTACCACCATAAAGTCCTCTGTCTGAAGCTTAATTTCGTAATCGGCATATAAAGCAAGATTTGCCTGTGTTAATTCACTATCACCGATTTTCTTCATAAAATCCTCATATAGCCTTGTGTTCTGTTCCAGATATTTCTCATTCAGGGTATCCGCAAGCTCCTTACTCCCAAGTCCTTCTACCTGGGGAATCTGCACCTCCGCTTCACGATGCCCGTCCTCGTAGCTTAAGGTCCTGACCGTCACAAGCTTTACCAGGGTGCCAAGTACGGGGATGTCGGACATTGCATTGGCAACGCTGGGACTGGCATTAACCGTGCCAACAAAAAGCGCAAGGACTGCTGCAACGGAAACCGCTGTTTTCTGTAATCCCTTGATCCTTTTCATGACCCTCTCCTTTCCGGCAACCGTTCGCTTTACGATAAACTCCAGCTCCTCCGGGATCTCGATCCCCTTATATTCATCTACTAATTGTTTCATATCATTCATCTTGTTCTCTCCTTATATTGAAATAATGGTTCATCCAGCGTAATCCTAAGCTTTTTAAGGGAAGAATATAATCTGGTTTTTGTGGTATTGATGTTCTCATTCATAATGCGCGCGATATCCTCTATTTTCATGTCTTCATAATAACGCAGCATAATTACTGTTTTATTCAGCGTCGGAAGCTTCTCAATGGCAGCCCTCAAATCAATATCCTCGTATTGGTCCTCCGTGGATGGGGAAACGGCCTCCAGAACCTCATCCTCCACATAGACATAACGCTTATTCTTTCTCAGGAAATCCAGGGAGGTATTTACTACGATCCGGTAAAACCAGGATTTCACAGCCTCCGGGTTTTCCAGTCTTTTTGCCGTCGATAGCGCTTTGCAGATGGAGTCCTGGACAATGTCAAGGGCATCCTCCTTGTTACGCACATAGCTATATGCCAAGCGGTAAAATGCTTCCCGCTGATCCGTAATAAAGTTAACCAGATAATTATAATTATTGCTTCTGCCCATGCTCCTGCTCCTTTGTATCTGTTTCTAAATTGATGAAAATCGATTTTCTTGATTCAATTCTAACACTAAGACGCGGCGTGAAACCAAAAAGTTTTAAAAACCTGTAAATATAACCAAATAAGCAAAGCCAGGACGTCAGCGCCCTGCTTTGCTTATTTTGCTCCATTACAATATGAATTAATTAAAAACAAATTAATTAAAATTTAGGACCTTTTGAACGGCCTTCTTCCATCCGACTAAAGCTGCTTCTTTATATGGATTATCCTTTGCCTCAAATATAGAATGACTGCCATTCTTTGGTAAAGCCTTGAAATATCCCGTTTTCAATCCTCCCATATAAGCTACGCCCAGCCCTGAAAGCTCCTTTTCCTCTGTAACATATACGTCCTGTCCCAGATAATCAGATAATAGCTGCATTATTACTTTATTTACCGTTGGTCCGCCGCTTGCATATAGTTTTAAAATCTTACACTTTTTCTGTACCGCTTCCATTACATCAACGGTTTGATAAACCAGTGATTCAATCGCTGCCCTCACGATCTGTACTTTACTGGTGGAACGCCCCAGGCCTACAATTGCCCCCTTTACCCCATTCACAAAATATGGCGCTCCTAAGCCTGAAAACGCGGGAACAATATAAACGCCTCCGGCATTATCTACGCTTCCGGCGAGTTGTTCGATTTCATCAATATCCCTTACCAGCTGCAGCTCGTTAATAAGCCAATTTAATGTATCCCCTGAGCAAGTGACATTGCCTTCAAAAACATAGTTTATCCTACCATTCATTCCCCAGGCAATGGAAAGCGAGATCCCTTCCGGTGCCCTCATATACTTTTCTCCAATATTGCACATAATGGACGATCCCGTTCCAAAAGTAACCTTTGCCATTCCCTGCTCCAGGCATTGGTGTCCAAAAAGTGCTGCATGGGAATCACCCATAACTGCCGATATACGAATTCCTCCAATTCCGATACTCTCATCTGTATATCCGAAATCCCCATCTGACGGTAAGACCTGGGGCAGAATTTCTTTTGGAATTTTAAATAGCCCGAGCAATTCTTCATCCCACTGTAAGGTTTTTAAATTAAACAATTGGGTTCTGGAGGCATTAGAAATGTCCGTAACATGCTTTTTTTGTCCTGTCAAACGATAAATCAGGTAACTATCTATTGTTCCAAAGCATATTTCCCCATTTTCTATGCGCTCCCGTATTCCCGCAATATTATCCAGCATCCAGGACAGCTTTGCAGCTGGATAATATGGACTTAATGCCATGCCGGTTTTCTCTTTTACCAGCTTGCCGTATTCTTTTAATTCCTGGCAGATCTGTGTTCCTCTTTGGCATTGCCACACAACAGCATTATATACCGGCTCTCCTGTTTCCCGGTCCCAGAGTACGGTTGTTTCTCTTTGATTGGTAATCGTGATGGAACTTATATCTTCGGCAGATAAATTGTTATCAAAAATTGTACGAAAAATTAATGCGCTGGTATTTCTCCATATTTCAATTGCATCATGTTCAATCCAATCCTTATTGGGATAATACTGTGCATGGTTTTTTACCAGTTTTGAAATTATCTTCCCTTCCTGATCGATTAGTAATGCCTTGGTACCAGATGTGCTTTGATCAATACTAAGAATATATTTCAAGGTATTTCCTCCTATTTCTTAACTAATTCTTTTACATTCATAATAATATTCCCTACAGATAAACCGTAATGGTTAAAAA
>JARKQP010000434.1 GCA_029974875.1 Mobilitalea sp. | reverse complement strand
CCCAGCGTATTGCCACAGATACGTCCCAGAAGCTGGCAATCCGCTTTGGAGAGACAATTAAGGCATATCAGGCTTCCTCTGGGCTGGAAGTAAAGAGCCTGAAACGAATTCCGCTTGTATTTGCCGGCTGGCTGCGCTATCTGACAGGGCTTGATAATGAAGGGAACGAATTCCGGTTAAGCCCGGATCCCCTTCTGGATATGGTAACGCCATATGTTGCAGACTTGAAGCTTGGAGATAAGGCGGATATAGGCAGACTGAAACCATTACTGGAAAATGAGGGGATTTTCGGAGTCAGCCTGTACGATGTGGGGATGGCAGAGACTGTAGTTGGTTATTTAAATGAGATGCTGGCAGGCCCAGGGGCGGTAAGGGCAGCTTTAAAAAAATATGTTTAGCCATTGAGGACAGAGTGACGGCCGATACGGTTTGAATTCGCTTCTTTCCGCGAAGAGAAGCCATATCAGAATATTAAGGTAAAATATAATTTATACCGGAAATGACAGGTATCTGAAACAATTTGAATTTCGTTTCAGGTACCTTTTTTCGTGTGCCCAGCATGGGCACAATCTTATGGGTTAAAGTCCCTGATTTGCTCTAGTAAATATCATATTAAACGAATTTGATAAAGAGTTAAGTCAGAGGCGGCATAGATTAGTCTGTTATGCCCATTGGAAATACAGGTATGTTGTCACGGATTGGATGATAAGAGCCGTCTACCCGAAATTCTCCCAGGCAAGAGTATAGCAGTTGGTACACAGAACGGGACATTAACAGCAGGAACACCAGGCGAAAACCAATATTCATCTGGTGTTTTCAATCCAAATCAGTTCTTATTAGTGCAGAATCCTGGATAATAAATATGGCTAATTATTCAGGGTGTTACATAATTAAACTATGCGGTATCACGATAATCAAAGTCGGCTATTTGCAAATGATTAGTCGTTTTTTTTCATTTATCTCTGATGGAAACTCTTATATAGTTAATATAACTAAAAGACATAAGGGGGAGGAAGGGGTGCACGTGGCACGGGAGCTTAGCAGGCTGCAAATTTGCAAATCATGAAAGAAAGAGAGGAAAATTTAGTGGAAAGAAAAAGAAGTAAAATGATCAAGCGTACCGTTCGTAAATCACTGGTTCTGCTTACTGCAATAGTTTTGGTTTTAGAACAAATTCTATGCACAAATCTAAATGTGTATCCAGTAGCGGCCGCAGAGGAGGAGATGGAAACGCTCATTAACGAGGACTTCAGTGCACAAACCAGTCCAGCCAACTTTGGCTTCCCAGCCGGAGCGCTCATAGAGGGTGGTGTCCTGAAGATTACCAACGAAAAAGCTTCTGGAAGTGGCACGGTATACACAAAAACCTTCGATAGAGCCGTACAATCAGTAACACAGGCTGCAATATCTCTGGATTGGAGCAGTGATTTTAAAGACACATTGAAAAAAGGCTTTGAGTTTACAGATTCTAATAATAATATCATATTTGGCGTGATGCTTGCAGGTAAAAGTTCAACTGCTAATCATGAACTTAGGTATTATACGCAGGTAAATAGGAAAAATGAGTCTTACTCACCGGCAAAATGGGACATTACTTTTGCAACATACAAACCAATTGTAACCTCATTCACAGTTCACATAGACTTGCTGGTTGATTTTGTTGTGCAAACTGTTTCATACAGGCTGACAATGGCTAATGGTGCTGTAATCGCAGATACCACAGCTTCACCTGTAAGCATTACAGCAACAAACCTGGCACAGTTTGCAGCTACAAATTACTACGACCAGGGCAGTACGGCAACCCCACAGAAAATAGATAATTTTTTGTTAAAAGGCAATCCGGCTGTAGAACCTGGTGAAGGAGGGGAAGAAACGGCAGTAACGTATTATGTCAGCAATACTGGTGATGATGGCAATGACGGTAAAACAAAAGATACGGCAATAGCAACGATTGATAAAATAAACTCTCTCTCCTTAACAGCTGGCAGCAAAGTGCTGTTTGAAGAGGGCGGCGTTTGGGAAGGAACGACACTATCCCCAAAAGGAAGTGGAAGCACGGAAGCACCTATTGTGATATCCGCATACGACAGTGATGCGGATGGCGAAATTACAGCATTGCCGCAGCTAAAGGGCAACGGGGTAATCGGTGATGTATTATATCTCTATAACCAACAACATTACGAGATAAGCTATCTTGACATCTCGAATAAAGTTGAAGGTTATACGGGTGATAGGGACAAGAAGGATGCAAATGGTAAGCATATAGACGGGGCACTCTTAAAGGATCTGAGAGGTATCCACGTTACGGGTAAGGACATGGGTACTCTAAAGGGTTTTGATCTGCACCATTTGAATATTCACGACGTGACAGGCTGGGATATGTGGATCAGTGGGCTGGATGACACCAATACCACAAACTGGTATGAGGAAGGCATCATGTTCAACACAGGCTGGGACAATTCTAAGAGGACAGGAGGTATACTCTTTGAAGCCTTGGCTCCTGGTACGGATACTCCTACTATTTTTGAGGATGTGACGCTGTCAGAAAGCACATTCGCAAGAAACAGCTTTGCCTGCTTTACGATAAAGCAGTGGAGCGGCGGTTCAAGCGGTAAGAAATGGGCTAAGAGGAGCACTTCCGCTACGGCACCCGATTATTACGACAGCAATTTCAAGCCACATAAAAATATCACCGTAAAAAACAATTACTTTGACCAAACTGGTGATTACAACGGAGATGCAATCTATATCACAAGCTCACAAAATGTATTAGTGGAGAACAATGTAATCAAAGAGCCTGGCGTTTGCGGAATAGAGCTTTACTATGTAGACAAAGCTTTGGTGCAGCACAATGAAGTGTATGGCTCTCAAAGGAAAGCAGGCGGTGGGGACAGTAACGGTATTGACCCTGACAGGCAGACAACAAATACAATTATACAATACAACTACATACATGACTGTGGTGATGCGATCCTCATTTGCGGATTTGACTACAACTCTGTAATCATCCGTTACAACCTGCTCAAGGACAATGATGAGATATGGTTCAGGGACTGTGTATATAAGGGAACTATAGATATTTATAATAATGTGTGCTATAGCACAAAGGCGCAAAAAGGCGATACAGAATTGGATTTTATAAACAACAGCCCGAATAGTGAGGTATGGAACTTTAGGAATAACATATTTTATAACACAAATCCAAGCGTCAAATCTGCGGATTTCGGCTCAACCTCAAGCTCATTAAATACTCTTTCAAACAACTTGTACTTCGGTCCCGGTGTTTCCGCACCAGCGAAGGATGCTAACGCTATAACCAGTGACCCGGAGTTTACAGGTACTACAGAGCAAATAATGGCGGCTATCGGCACCGGAATATCCGTTGACAGTAGAGTGAAGGATTTTAGCCTGCTGAAACCCCAGGCAAGCTCACCGCTCATAGACAATGGCGTCACCTATACAGTAAGCAGTTCCTTATTTGGAGCATACATAGCGGAAGCATTTAACAATAAGGACTATGAAGGGACAATAGCTGGAACTAGCCCAGACATAGGTCTTTATGAAGCTAAGTTCAATGGCAGTATCGGCGGTTATGTAAGAAATGAAATAGGTGAAACTGTTAAGAATGCAACAGTATCATTCGGTGAAAAAGCTGCAATAACTGATGATAGCGGATATTATTTTATCGCAGATATAGCACAGGGAGCCTATACGGTCACGGTATCAAAAGAAGGATATGCAACAAGCACAACTCCTGTGACAATAACAGAGGAAACGGCAGCGTTGCAATTAACCATAGGGAATAGTACAAGTGCCGGAAGGTTCATAAGCGGCACCGTTAAGGCACCGGATGGTAGCGTGCTTAAAGGAGCAGAAGTATTCCTCTTAAGCGGCGGCGGGCTTAGTGCTGTAGTATTGGATACTACGATCTCTGGAATTGATGGCACATTTAGGTTCGACGTAACAGGTATCAGTGCAGGCACCTCATTGCAGCTGGTGGCAAAGAAAGCCAGCTACTATGATGTTTACGCATCTGGCATTACACCTTCTATAGAAAATAGCAACGCCTATGCTTTGCAATTTGTTGCGGTGGAAAAACGTATCATTTCAGCTGTGACGGATGAGTTTGATTCCTATGGAATAGGCGCATTCACAAGTGGCAGCGGAAGTAAATGGAATGTATATAGTACGAGCGCCGGTAATGTTATTGAAATCGTTGACGACCCGGAGGATACAGGGACAAATAAGCTGTTAAGGCTTAGTAGAGCGGGAGGCGCACTTGGTATTTACAACAAGTCGGAAGCAAATGTTTCAGGAAAATACACGATTCAAACCAGAGTGAAGAGAACCGGCACAAGCGCACAATACAGCCTCTACACATTCCATAACAGTGGGTTTAATACCTCGGCACCACAAAACTCGTCAAACCCTGAAACAACTCTTGCCATGAATGGTGGATGGATCAAGACACATACGACCAGGGGCAGCAGTGCAACAACAGATATTTGTGAAATGACAGTAAATACCTGGTATGAGGTGACGCATGTCGTAGACTTTGACAGAGGAACCTTTGACCATTATGTTGATGGAGTGAAGAAGCTTGCGAATGCGGATCTCCGAACATGGCAGAATGGAGCGGCAGACTTCGATTACCTGCAGATCTACTCATCGGATGCAGGGGGAGATTTATATGTGGATTATGTAAGGGTTTACAATGGATTTCCGTATAATGATAAATTATCATCACTTCAAGTGAGCGGTGTACCTGATTTAGCAGTTAACCCGGAGGATAATAAGCAATACACAGGTACTGTGGGAAAATCCGTGGAATATGTTACCCTTACCCTGCAGAAGGCAACCGATTTCCCTGGCAGGTTCTTTGTAAATGGGCAGATGTTGGAAGGGGGTGTAACGTCCCAGGCAATTGGGCTGCAAGCAGGAGAAAACACAATAATTGTTGATCTAAAGGACAGCGAAGGTACCGTGCTTAGTACATATGAGGTTAGGATTACAAAAAATGATGATATAGTCTTGGGTGGAAGTGTTGTTCTTGGTGCCGACCGGACAGTGTCTCTTCACTTTATTGCGGAGGATGACGGTGCAACGACTGGCACAGATACAATTGATATTACAACAACTGCCGGAGTGGACGTCACCACCTTTATGGCCGAAGATTTTAGTATAAAGGACGGCATCGATTCACAAGCAGTCACTGTAACCGGTGTAAGCATCATTGCAATCGGTAATCAGAGCGCCGGAGATACGAACCTCACCCTCCAGGTGGAAAAGAGTGTAGGGGATAGGGCTGTATACCTATGGTATATGGACTCCTGCGTTGGGGCAGTTACGATTGATATAACGGAGATGCTCCCGGGCAAGAGTATAGCGGTTGGTACACAGAACGGGACATTAACCGCAGGGATACCGGGCACGGCGACTTATATGGTAACTGCACAGGATATAGCAGATGGTATCCCGGTAACGGCATACTGGTGTGATGAAAAAGGTAATCCCTCATATGCACCAACCGGCTTAACAGTATCCGGCAGCGCTATATCGGTAAGCGGCTCAAGTATAACAGTTGTGATGGATGAAACAGCATTGGAAGGAACTTATTATTTTGCAGTTATCTGCGACGGCGTGACATCAGGCGTGACATCAGTAACAATCCTGGGACTGACAGAGACTTATACCGTGACCTTCAAGGACTGGGATGGAACCACATTAAAGACTGAGACAGTGAATAAAGGAAATAGGGCAACAGCACCTGCAAGCCCTGGAAGGGCAGGATATACCTTTATCGGTTGGGATAAGGCTTTTGACAATGTGACGGCTGATCTGACGGTAACGGCACTGTACAGACAGAATCAGGTGACGAACCCTGTACCAGATCCTATGCCACAGCCAACGGCAACACCGACACCTGCACCAGTAGTGGAGCGGATTGATGCTAACACGAGCGTCTCAACCGTTGTGGACGGAGGAAAGGTAGAAGCGGCTGTCCGCATTACTGGAGCCGGAGTTCCAAAGGATAGTGTTCTGACGATCTCCTCGCAAAATATTGTAGAGAAGCTGAAGGACAAGGATATCTCAGGGGCAAACATTTCCATCCCTATGTCAGATAGCTTGCGTAATAATGGTGTCGGGCTGAAGCTGGATTCCGGCATCCTGGAAGCGGCGAAAGAGAACGGAAAGGATATCAGCTTAACAGTAACGGATGAAAAAGGAAAAGAATTATATTCCTGGAGCTTTATGG
>JARKQP010000405.1 GCA_029974875.1 Mobilitalea sp. | reverse complement strand
TTTTTAAGGAATATGGGCCTGATTCTTATCTGGGAAGGCTATGCAGCATTATTATGAGCTGTACGGAGACTATTTTCTATACCTTAGCTGTATATTTTATGGCAGCAGGGGTAAAGAAGACACGGTATACTTTGCTTGGGTGTCTTTTGGCCACGTTTTCCGGGGTGATCGCAAGTACGATTATCACGAACCTGGTATTTAAGTAAAATTAGTATTCAAGCAAAATTGATATTCAAGTAAAATTGGTATCCAGGTAAAATTGGTATTCAAGCAAAATTGGTATCCAGGTAAAATTGGTATTCAAGTAAAATTGGTATCCAGGTAAAATTGGTATCCAAGCAAAATTGGTATTCAAGCAAAATTGGTATTCAAGCAAAATTGGTATCTAAGTAAAATTAGCATTCAAGTAAAATGTTGCAGGCTGGTTAAAATTTAATAATCAGGCATTAGCCGGTTCAGGTGTTATAAGATTTATGGCATCGGAACCGGTTTTTCTTTTAAGTAATTTCCTTAATGGTAAAAAAGGTATATAATTAGTAGTGGATAGGAATGCTTATTTGATGGGAATTAGTTGAATTGTGTAAGAGTAATTATTAAGATTATTTATAGGAGGTGGTATCATGGCACTTGTTGGTGCATTTATTGTTCCCCATCCCCCGCTGATTGTTCCAGAGGTTGGCAGGGGACAGGAAAGAGAGGTTAGTGGGACGGCCCGCAGCTATCATAAAATAGCGCAGCGTATCGCGGAATTAAAGCCGGAGACAATCATCCTTACCTCACCCCATGTGATTATGTATTCGGATTATCTTCATATCTCACCTGGGCGGTCAGCGACAGGCAATTTTGGACAATATGGTGCCGGTAAGGTATCATTTCGTTCTGAGTATGATGAGGAGTTTGTGGAGGCCTTGGAGCGCTGTGCAGAAAGGGCTGGTGTTGAGGCAGGGACACTTGGTGAAAAGAACCCGCACCTGGACCATGGGACAATGGTTCCATTATATTTTATTAACCAGTATTATAAGGATTATAAATTAGTCCGGATGGGCTTGTCCGGGCTGTCCAATACAGACCATTATAGGCTGGGGAGCTGTGTGGCTGAGACGGCGGACAAGCTGGACCGGAGGATCGTCTTTGTGGCAAGCGGTGACCTTTCCCATAAGCTGAAGGAGGATGGCCCCTACGGGTTTGCCAAGGAAGGGCCGGAATTTGATGAGGAGGTTACCCGGGCCATGAAGGAGGGGGACTTCCTGAAATTTATGGAGTTTACGCCGGATTTCTGTGAGGCTGCGGCGGAATGTGGGCTCAAATCCTTTATTATTATGGCAGGAGCCCTGAGCGGTAAGACGGTGGAACCGGATTTTTTATCCTATGAAGGAACCTTTGGAGTAGGGTATGCCCTATGTGGATTCAAGATCACAGGTGAAAGCGGGCAGAGGAACTTTGGCCGGATTTTTACGGAGAAACAGAGGGAAATTGCCAGGAAGCAGCAGGAGCTGGAGGACATTTATGTCCATCTGGCAAGGCAGGCTCTGGAGCATTATGTAAATACAGGAAAATACCTGGTCCTTCCCGGGGGACTTCCTGCTGAGATGACTGGCCGGAAGGCAGGGGTCTTCGTATCCTTGAAAAAACACGGAAGCCTGCGCGGCTGTATTGGTACAACCAGCCCGGTAACCGGCAGTATTGCGAAGGAAATCATGCGTAATGCTGTCAGCTCCGGTATGGAGGATCCAAGATTTCCGCCGGTAACAGAGGCTGAGCTGCCGGAGCTGGTTTATAGCGTGGATGTGCTGGGAGAAGCGGAGCCGGTCAGCTCTATGGAGGAGTTGGATGTTGTACGCTATGGAGTTATTGTGGCCTCAGGCAGAAAGCGTGGATTATTGCTTCCCAACCTGGAAAATGTGAACACCGTAGAAGAGCAGGTTTCCATTGCAAAAAAGAAAGCGGGCATTTACGATAATGAAGCATTTTCAATGGAGCGCTTTGAGGTGGTGAGGCATAAATGAAAATCGAATGTGAAATCTGTCCCCATCATTGTAAGATAGAAGAGGGGCATATTGGCTTGTGCAGGGCCAGGACAAACAGGAACGGCAGGATCATCAGCGAAAATTACGGGAAGCTGACGGCGGTCGCCCTGGATCCCATAGAAAAGAAGCCCTTGTACCACTTCTATCCCGGCAGCAGGATTTTATCCGTCGGAAGCTATGGCTGTAATCTGAAATGCTCCTTTTGCCAGAACAGTGATATCTCCATGGCCGGAGGCAGTGATATCCCGGTGCAGGAGGCCACCTGCGAGGAGCTGGTAAAGAAAGCCCTCATGCTGCAGGAGAGAGGAAACATTGGTATTGCCTATACCTATAACGAGCCTCTGATAGGCTATGAATTTGTACGTGATTGTGCAAAGCTGGCCCATCAGCATGGATTAAAGAACGTAGTAGTATCAAACGGATATATCTGCGGGGAGCCATTAAGGCGGCTGCTCCCATGGATTGATGCCTTCAATATTGATTTGAAGTGCTTTACTGATGCTTATTACCATAAGCTTGGAGGAGATTTGGCCACAGTCAAGCGTTCAATTGAAATAGCCTCTGAAAAAAGCCATGTAGAGGTCACTACGCTGATCATACCAGGGGAAAATGACAGTGATGGGGAGATGGAGGAGCTGTCAGGCTGGCTGGCAGGAATTAACCCGGAAATTCCACTCCATATTTCCCGCTTCTTCCCGAGATGGGAGATGCAGGACCGGGAAGCGACACCGGTAAAAAGGGTGTACCACTTGGCAGAGGTTGCAAGGAAGTATTTGAAGTTTGTCTATGAAGGAAATTGCTGAAGGGATATTAGAAAGGTATTTGCCAAGGGTGGACATGGAGGCTTTAAGAAGGGTTATGCAATGAAAATGGTCTATTTATAATTTTATAATTATCGCAGAAGAGTTACAGATATATTTTTATTACCTTATTCGGTAAATTATTGTATTTATATTACCACACAAGGTAATATTAACTTGATTTTCCAAGAAGGATATGGTAAAATAAGTAGCAGATAAAAGTATATTGTTTGTTTTAGAAAAAGCAGTCGATGTTCAAATAATCGGATAAAAAATAAAAAATATAAAATATAAAATATAAAATATAAAATATAAGATATAAGATATAAATCAGGTTGGGAGGGATGAAAAGTGGAGCTTGAATTATTAAAGCGTCTGAAGAAAATGCAGAAACTGACGAATGAAGAATTGTCACAGAAATCAGGAGTACCCCTTGGAACCCTAAATAAGATATTAAGCGGAGCAACCAAATCACCGCAGCACAGTACGGTAAAGGCTATTACAGAAGCCTTAAAGGAGAATCTCTATGATACGGGGAGCGTGGATACAGAGATGCTAAAGGAAGCTGTTGCATATGATGTGGCACATAAATACACCACAGATGATTACTATGCATTGCCGGATGATATGCGGGTGGAGCTGATTGACGGGAATTTTTACTTTATGGAAGCACCGGCAACAGTGCATCAGACTATTATCGGTGAACTGCATTATATGATAAAAAGTCATATAAAGCGCAACAAGGGTCAATGCAAGGTGTATTTATCGCCTTTTGATGTCCGGCTCGATAAGGACAATAAAACTGTGGTGCAGCCGGATATTATGATAATATGTGATAAGGATAAGCTGGATAATAAAAGGTGTAACGGTGCACCGGATTTTATCGCTGAGGTTGTATCACAAGGCAGTGAGAGGCTGGATTATATTAAAAAGCTGAATAAATATCTGGATGCAGGAGTGAGGGAATACTGGATTATATCGCCTGATAAAAGCTTGGTTACCGTATATGAATTTACAAAGGAGAGCATGCCAAGGCAGTATCATTTTTCTGACAAAATACCCCTTGGCATCCTCGAAGGCCTCACAATTGATTTTTCTGAGATAGAGAAGGAAATCAGCGATATTGGAATGAATATTGAAAGTTAGTCCTCTGAAATGCTTTTTGAATAAAGGAAAGTTGCTATGATACATAGGATAATAAAATTAGTCCCTAATACAACCAACCCAAAGCCGGTGAGTTC
>JARKQP010000359.1 GCA_029974875.1 Mobilitalea sp. | reverse complement strand
TTACCGTATCAACAAGTATTTTGGAAAATGACTATTACCGGTATCTATTTCCAAAGGATTAGGCTTAATAAGCCTGGAAGGACTAAAGGTGGGGATTCGTATGGGAAATATCCTGGACTATGTTCTTTGGCGGGGGGATTTACCCTTTGAGGTATCACCCTTTAATGAGGTTGACAATCTAATTCTTTCCAAGCTGAGCTACCTGAATTTCAGGGGAATTGTGAGGGCTGACCAAAGCTATGGCATTCCCCTTTACCAGGCGGCGAAGGAATATTTTGCCCTGGGTGAGAACGGGAACATCCAGCCGGGGGATATCATGAAGGAGGAGCTTTTGGAGCTGTTCCGGCTCATGGCGGACAGCAGGCGCTTTTCGGAGCTGATCCTGTCAAATTACGACGAGCAGATTGACCTGGAAAAGGAGAAGCAGTTTGCTGCCCTGACCATCCATCTGGGAAATTATTGCTCCTATGTGGCCTTCCGGGGAACTGACGATACCCTGGTGGGCTGGAAAGAGGATTTTAACATGAGTATCATGGAGGTGGTTCCCTCCCAGGAGGAGGCCTTAGCCTATTACCTCAAAATCGCAAAGGCCTATGAAAACCGCCGGTTTATCCTTGGGGGACATTCCAAGGGAGGCAACCTTGCCGTATTTGCAGCGGTACATGCCCCGGAGCAGGAGCAGGCCCGGATTAATGCGGTGTATAATAATGACGGTCCCGGTTTCCACCGGTCCATGCTCCAAAGGGAAGAGTACCAAAGAATTGCAGAACGCATTGTTACGATTATCCCGCAGTCCTCCATCATCGGGATGCTGCTGGAGCATGAGGATAATTATACCATCGTGAAAAGCTCCCAGAAGGGCTTTTTGCAGCATTTCGGTTACAACTGGGAGGTTCAGGGTACCAGCTTTGTCCATCTGAAAAATGTAACACAGGAATCCCAGCTATTGGATATCACCTTAAGGCGGTTCCTATACAGCCTATCCATTGAGCGCAGGGAGCAATTTACCAATACCCTCTTTGAGATTCTGGCAAGTAATGAAAATAGGACCTTAAATGATATCAGGATTGGCTCAATGCGGGCACTAAAAGCGATGCTAAAGACCTATGAGAGCCTGGATAAGGATGTCAAAAAGGCATTGAATAGCACCTTAACCTTGCTTTTTACGGAGAGCATCAGAAGTATCCGGGAGGTAAATAATTCAGAGGAGTGGAAGGGAAAGCTTCCGGTCATTAACCTGAACCTGCGCAGGCATAGGGAAAAGTTAAGGGAAGAGCTGCGGCTAAAGGAAAAGGAAATCCAGCGGAGGCTTCTCCGGCTCAGCGGAAAGGATACATAGCCATATCTTTATAAAAAATAATTTTTTTCTTGCTTTTAAAATATGGATATGATAAGATAAGTCCACAGCAAAGGTGCTATCGAAGAGATTAGGCACCTTTGCGTTTTCTTATACAGGAAAGTATAGGAATTAATAAAATTATGATATCGGCTGAGAAAGAGACTTCATTCTACCGAAGAACCGGGAGACAGGAATGGTGGGCCACCGACTGAGAGCACACCTATGGTGATAAGTAGAATGCGGAACACTCTGGAGCCCGCGGGTCGAAAAAAAGAGTAAAAAGCTTAAGTAAAAGATTTTAAATTTAAGTAAAAGATTATAAGTAAAAAATCTTAAGTTAAAACTCCTAGTAGGTTCGCGCGTTGCACGCGTTAAGTGTAAGAAAGCTGGGGAGCATATATGCTCCCAATGCGGGTGGTACCGCGGGAATTCAAATTCTCGTCCCGAAGGAATACGGACAGTTGGTTAAGATCAACTTGTTTGTAGCATCTTCGGGACTTTTTTATGCCAAAAAATTGGCAAGACTTCAATTCCTTTGTCTCGAAGTAATGTAAAAGTAAAGCAAATGGATTAGTTCAGGAGGTAAGGCTCTCCTGACTAAAAAGCATTATTTATTAGGAGGATTGGTAAGATGGAGTTCATTACAGGAATTCAGAGAAAAGAAACAAGTGAAATTAGCGATGTATTAAAAGGTGAATTTTCCGGGGATGTTAAAATGCGTGGATATATTCACACCATCCGTGATATGGGTGAAGTAGCTTTTGTTGTTCTTCGTAAAAGCGAAGGGCTGGTCCAATGTGTATATGAAGAAGGCGTTACCGGATTTTCGTTAAAGGAATTAAAGGAAGGCATGACAGTAGAGGTTCAGGGCTTCCTGCATGGGGAAGAACGTGCGCCCCAGGGCTTTGAGGTACGTTTAAAAAGTATTGAGGTGCTGACAAAGCCGAAGGAAAACACCATGCTTCCGGTACCAATCTCTAAGTGGAAGATGAAGACATCCTTGGAGACAAAATTAAATTATCGTCCTATTTCCTTACGGAATATCAGGGAAAGGGCAATATTTAAGGTTCAGGAAGGGATTGCAAGAGGCTTCCGTGATTTTATGTTCTCCCAAGGGTTTACTGAAATCCGTACACCTAAAATCGTTGCCGGCAATGCGGAAGGCGGGGCGAATGTATTTAAATTAGAATACTTCGGCAGCAAGGCTTTTCTCGCCCAGAGCCCCCAGTTCTATAAGCAGACCATGGTGGGTGTATATGACCGGGTATTTGAGGCAGCCCCTGTATTTCGTGCGGAGAAGCATAATACCACCAGACATTTAAATGAATATACCAGCCTGGATTTTGAGATGGGCTATATCGACGGCTTTGAAGATATTATGGCAATGGAGACAGAAATGCTCCGTTATGTCTTCCGCTTGCTAAAAGAGTCCTATGCAAAGGAGCTTAAGATCCTGGAGGTGGAATTGCCCGAGCTTGATAAGATTCCGGCAGTGCGCTTTGACGAAGCGAAGCAGCTGGTAGCAGAAAAATATGACCGTAAGATCAAGAACCCCTATGATCTGGAGCCGGAGGAGGAAGTCTTAATCGGTAAATACTTTAAAGAAGAGTATGGCAGTGATTTTGTATTTGTTACCCATTATCCTTCCAAGAAGAGACCCTTCTATGCGATGGATGATCCGGCAGACCATAAGTTTACCTTAAGCTTTGACTTATTGTATAAGGGCATGGAGATTACCACGGGCGGACAGAGAATCCATGACTATGAAATGCAGGTAGCCAAAATGATGGCAAGGGGAATGAACCCGGAGGAATTCGCAGGCTTCCTAATGATCCATAAGCATGGTATGCCACCCCATGGCGGCCTGGGTGTTGGTTTGGAGCGTCTGACCATGAAGCTTTTGAATGAGCAGAATGTGAGGGAAACCACAATGTTCCCGAGAGATGTATCCCGTCTTGAGCCTTAGATAAAATAGCTGGGCTAGGTTTATGGAGGCTGGCATAAGCGGTGGAAAAAGGGTAGAATATAGACAGAATAAAAAAATGTAAAGCAAAGCTTATTGAGATAAAGGACAAGG
Organism: Mobilitalea sp.; assembly: GCA_029974875.1. The sequence continues at coordinate 86 of JARKQP010000359.1, read as the reverse complement.
AAGAAATGAAGGTAACCATATGAAAATAAAAGAAGATACAGAAAAATAAGTTGCAGCCCTGGCAAATCTGAATGTTTATGAGGAAG
>JARKQP010000352.1 GCA_029974875.1 Mobilitalea sp. | reverse complement strand
AATGGGGTTAATATTTTTTTCTTAAACTCCATCCCTTTCGCTGCAGCTGTCTCTGCCCTAAAATAATTAGGATCAAGACCCAGATGGGAGGCGTACCCACCATTGAACTGCCCGTATGGAAGCTTTGCCGTTGATAAGGTTCTGAATCCCAGCCCATGCTGTGCTTCACCGTAAAGCGCATCAACACCGTAATTCAGCATTTCCTTAGCCTTCCTTCCGCTTGGCAAGGCACCTACCAGACTGCCGTAAATCAAATGCGTGCTCGGTGTTGAGAAATCCGGCCGCAGCGAATTACCCAGGTAGTTCTTTTTGCTGCGCAGCATATTGGAAATCCGGTCCGCTATTCTGGCTGCCTCCTCATCCACCAAAGCAATGTTATTGCCAAACTTATCACATTTTAACAGATACTGTTTAAACTCCTCATCACCTGCAAAATCTTTTTGCAGATCCTGCAACAATCTATCGCAGTCCTGCGGCCGCTCTCCCAAGACGGCATCAATCGCTGCAAAAGAATCGGCAACAACGCTTAACCCGTGTACCAGGCAGCCGCTGCCATTATATTTTGTCCCCTGGCGCTTAACATCCCTGGTATCAATTCCGGTTTCGATTCCGCCCATAAAACAGGATAAAAACGGCACCGGCAAATGTGATAACGCAATCGAAGCGCCATTCGCATTTTCCACCATCCGGTCCATAAAATAATCAACATGCCGGTAAAAGGCCTCTCTGATATTTGCCAGCCGTTCACTTGCTTTTCCCCCCAGACCCAACTCTATATTTGTTTTGCCAATTTGGCGTCCGGTCAGCAACGATTTCCCATCGTTTATTGTCAACTCTAATATCTTTGCCAGGTTTAGCCAGCTGTTCGTTGTATTGCCGTTATCTTTTCCCATAATCAACGGCTCCTGGCAGCCAGCAACCGAATAATCGGGAAGATCCTGCTCTTCTATACCATGTTTTCTTAATACCTCAAACACTGCATCATCATTGAACAGCGAAGGGGTCAGACAACCCGGTGTAAAAAAGAACCGCCCCATCTCCTCATACAGCTGGTCAGGCGTATTTTGATGAAGCTTAATGGATAAAATCGGCTGCGGCAGATTCATCGAATAATAAGCATCCAACAAAGCGTAGGACGTAAGGTTGGTCAGGTCTGTCCCCCCAACATCTCTTCCGCTGATTAGAATATTTTGCGAAATCGCCCAGCTGCGGTCACCGACATTAAAAAACACCAGAAAATGCTTAAAGAGTCCGGCAGCATATTCTCTGTCCAAATCCTCTTTGACACGGTAGGGTTCAAAGATCCGTTCTGCATTGCCAACGGAAAAAGCAAACGGGTTTGGCGCTTGTTCCAGACACATAACCTGCCAGAGGAGAATGAATAGCTGCAATGCTTCATAAAGATTATCCGCACCGTGATGAGTGATTTTGATTAGAGTATCTTTCATCATCTGCAGCTGCCCCCGCCTTTTGGATTCTGCATTTTCCATGTCTCTTTGGGCGATAGACGCATATCTTCCGGCTAAAAGCTGAACACTCTCCAGAGCATGCCGCATCGCCTGGTATTGGTTCTGTTTCTCTTGGTCATTCTCCTGAAGGCGGACATCAATCTGTCTGATCATACCATCCAGCCCCGATTTAAGCACCGGCCGAAAATCAGGAATCAAATGTCCTGTCACCTGTTCAATAAAATATGCCACTTCTGCTGTATCATTCTCCGCATTATCATAAACCTTTTTCAGCGACTGCACGTAAGTGCTATTCTTGCTCATTTCCCTAACCGTATCTATCCGCTCCTGGGAAAATACTTCGTTTGGCGCTATATCATCGAATACCTGCGTCGGATCACAGTAGCCGTTAAAGGTACTGACCTTGAAATTGGGATTGATCAGTGCATAGCTCCTGGCAAAGGCATCTCTTTGCGTCCCGGCAAAAATATTATTTTCATCAATATAGATAGGCAGTTTGCCCACCACTTCACGGAGTGCATATGCCGTTCTTAATACATGAGGGATATCTGAATTTGCTTTGACCGTTTCCTCATAAATCTCTTTGGCCAGAAACCACCCATCCAGCCGTTTGACCGCCCGCTCATTAGCAAATAATTTTTTCGCCTTTTCTTCCAATTCACCTATCGAATAATATTCTTTGATCATTTTAAAACCTCCCCATTCTGATTATTTTAGGTTTTTCTACTTCACTTATATCAAGTTCTGATTACATTTAAGTTGTTTCGTTTAAATCCCATCTCAAATTTATCTCTAATCTCATCCGTCACATAGCCATCCACCATATTATATTGAAATCCACATTGTTCCCACTTTTCTTTGCCATACTCATGGTACTTAAGGAACTCAAAGCTCGCATTTGTGCAATCATGCTGCGTATAAAACTCTATAAAAGCATCAACATATTGCTCATCATCATTAAACCCATGAATTAACGGTGTGCGGATTAATACATTCGGATGCTGTGTTAAGGCGCTGCTGATATTCTGTTTAATTCTTTTATTGGATACCCCTGTCATCCTTTTATGTACTTCATCGTCAATCTGCTTAAAATCCATAATTAATAAGTCAATATACTCAAACAGCTCCGGCAACCGGGCACTCGTACCATTACTTTCGACCGCAGTGTGGATCTGATGCTCCTTGAGCATGCGTAAAATATCTTTAAGCTCATCAAACTGCAGTGTCGGTTCACCACCGCTGAATGTCACACCGCCATCATCAAACATAATTGCCCGGCATTCCAATGCTTCCTTTAAAATTTCCTCCGTGCCCTGTTCAAAATAGCTCTGCCAGATGCCCTCATTTCTTTTCTCGTGAAGACAGACTTTGCTGTCGCATGCCTCACAAATATTCCGGTTCAGGAGTCCAGCTTTAACAGCTCCCTGGCTGCAGACTTCATTCAGTAATTTGTTCTTATCCACCATCAAAACACCCTCTATCGGCATACTTTCCGGATTTGCACACCAGCGGCACCTCATATTACATCCCTGCAGATGAAATACCAGCCGGTTCCCCGGTCCATCCTGTGAATAATTAAATCCTTTTTTGATTACTTTCATTCTGCCCCTCCTTTCTTAAAACCGATTGCTTTAACTAACTATATCATAATCGTTTTAATTTGTAAATTGATTTGACATATCCATTTGCAATATTACTTTACAGATCATGGTTCTAAAAAAGTTTACCTTTAAGAGCTAACCTCAGTGCTGACCCAAGAGCCGACATGTCATGCTCTCGTTTGACTTTTATGATTTTTAGCGATAAAATGTTAAATATTGAGGTGAAGATATGGTGAAAACTACTTTAAATGCTGCAACCATGAAAAAGCAGAACCAAAAAAAAATTATCGCGACACTGATGATTACAGAATGTTCACGGGCTGAACTATCCAGAAAAACTGGTTTGACACGGGCTGCTATCAGCATCATTGCTGACGAGCTGCTTGAGCAGGGCGTGATAATGGAAGGTGATCCTATCCTGGGGAAGGTCGGCAGAAAATCCTTTGTATTAAAACTAAATCCTGATCGCTTTCATATGATCGGGATTGATTTGGCACGCGATAAGTGCCATGTAGGTTTTATGAACTTTAAAGGCGAAATATTGTACGCAACAAATATGCCAATGCTGTATTCAGCCGCGGGGACACTAACAAAAATTCAGGCCATCATTGAACAGGCACTTGATAATAATGCATTTCCCGGAGAACTATTAGGTATCGGTATTACTGCTCCCGGACCGTTGGATACGCAAAACGGAATCATTTTGACTCCGCCGGATTTCAGCCAATGGTTTCATATAAATGTTACCCATTTCTTTCAACAGTGGTTTGATTGCCCGGTCTGGCTCGAAAATAACGCTAATGCGCGTGCATTGGCAGAAAAGTACCTTGGTGCGGGAAACCAGTACGCTAATTTTGTAGATCTTATTATTGATTCCGGAATCGGAACTGGAATTATTTTGGAAAGCTCTTTATTCAGGGCTTCCTCCGGTTTTGGGAACAACTTCGGGCATATGTCCATAAACTTTGATGGTATCCCATGCACCTGTGGCAATACTGGTTGTGCCGAGCTATATGCTTCCATTCCCAATATTATTAAATATGCCAAAACCATAGACACCTCACTTAGCAGCTGGCCTGTCATCGTGGACAAAGCCAGTGGGCAAAATCCAAATGCTTTAAAGGTCATGGACAAAGAGGCAGATTACCTCAAGATTCTTATAACAAATATCATGAATATTCTGGATGTTGACTGCATTGTAATGTCTGGCGATATAATTTACAAGCCCGGATTATTTATAGAATTGTTAAAAGATAAAATGAAAAATTGTTTTTTATCCCGTGACGTAAAGGATCTCCGTATCATGGCCTCTCCAATCAATGACAATGCACAGATAATCGCCGCATCATATCTGGTCATTGAAAATCACTTAAATATATAAAAGGAACCGCCGGATAAATTTCCGGCGGTTGTCTATTATACATCGGTTTCATTGATTTTGCAGCTGCAGTTATGGCGTTCCTGTTTTACTTTTTATTTATACTGTTCCTTCACCTCAACTAAAACTCCAAGTGCTTTTGACGTGTCAAAATATTCATACGCCTCATAGCCCTTTTCGTGTTTAAAAAGTGAATCAAACCCTGCATTTTTCATTGTTTCTTCGTCATCCTCCAAAGATCCGTCTGACAACAGACAAATTGAGCAGATTGACGTGCCATGTTCTTTTAACCACGCTGCCCATGGGTCATTATTTCCTAGAGGTTGGATAATTTCAAACCAGAAATTATCGCTGAACACACTCTCTACCTTCATTGGGGTATCAGTGATGCCGGTACCTTTATACTTCATAAAAGGTGTTCTTACCTCTTTATGCTCTGTATTCTGCCCTGCAGGCTCTTTCCCTGTGCCTAGCAAATTTCTATATGCAGAAGCTGTTTTTTCTAAATCGTCTGTTACGACAATAACCTTAATTATATTAGTTGATGATAATGCCATTTTTTTTCTCCCTTATGTTATCTATTAATCTCTATTTGTTTATTTATTGGTGAAACCGCCGTCAGCAATAATTTCAGCCCCTGTCACATACGAAGATTCGTCGGACGCTAAGAACAATGCAACCGCCGCAATCTCGGCAGGCTTTCCGATATGCCCTATGGGAATTTGGGAAACTATATTGTTCCGTAATCCGTCATCGCCGTGCACAAAATCTGTAAATGCCTTCGTTTCCGTTGGGCCAGGGCTTATAGCATTTGCCCTAATGCCCTTTTCCGCAAGCTCTCCTGTGAACGAACGTGCCATAGACCTGACCGCTGCTTTTGCCGCATTATAGACAATGGCGTTTTTCCCACCCTGAAAACCTGCAATTGATGATATTAGAACAATTGAAGATTTATTAGACATAAAAGGAATTAACTTCTGCACCGTGAAGAAAGCTGAAAAAACATTAAGGTTCATTGTCAAATGAAACTCCTCAGGTGTGATTTCTGGAATCGGGCTTTGTGGGCCGTTACCAACAACCGGCAACACGGCCTTTAATTTACGCCCTGTCCTTTTAACAGCTTCTTTTATCTTTTCCAAATCCTTCACATCTGTCGCGTCAACTTTTAGAATGTCAACAACCTGACTGTTTCCCTCATATATTTTTTTTGCCGTTTCAACATCATAATCAGCCACAATCAAATCGGCACCTTCACTTATGAAACGTTCCGCGATTGCCCTGCCAATTCCATTTGCCGCACCCGTGACAACGCACAATTCTTTATCTAATGATTTACTCATAAAATCCCTCCTAAACCTTTCATTCGCTACACCGCAAAATCACATAAAGCTAACCCTGCTAAACCGATTACGCTAAACTATATACTCAAAAAGCTCAAAATCATAATGTTTCTCCCTAATATTTAAAATCAAGCTGCCGTCTAATTTCATCCATAATTTTCATCACGGATAATGTGTCTTCCCAATGCATAACTAAAGATTCAACCCTGCCTTCCAAAAGACACCTCTGCACCTCAGCCGCCTCAAAATGCATGCCAACAAGCCCATCCCGTCCACCTTCATGATTTTCATGGGTTTTTGAAACATACTCGAAGGTTGAACCATCATTATAAAAAACAGTGAAATCTGACGGCCTGTAAAATTGACTTCGTATTTCTATTCTCCCTTTTGTTCCGCAGATTGCAGCGGTGACAGGAGATGACGCGAGGGAGCCAAAAGCAAGCATTGCAAGTGCACCTTTGCCATTTTCATATTCAAAAATGACAGCATCATTTGAGTCCACGCCTGTTGGCGCTGCAGAGCCAGCAGCAATTATTCCCGTTGGGTTTCCAAGCAAAAACTGCACGAAGGAAATTGGATATACGCCTAAGTCTAAAAGCGCCCCGCCTGCAAGCTCAGGCGCATATAAGCGGTGCTCCGGGTCAAAAGGAAAGCAAACCCCATGGTCGGCAATTATCTGTACGATGTCCCCTATTTCGCCCCTATCAACCAGCTCTTTTACCTTGATGATATGTGGCAGGAACCGTGTCCAATACGCCTCCATAACAAATAGATTTTTCTCTTTTGCTAAATCCAAAATTTCTTTGGCCTGCTTATAATTCTGTGTAAATGCCTTCTCAACTAAAATAGGCTTATTGTGCTGCAGGCACTTCATCGCCCACTCATGGTGCTGTGCATGTGGAGTTGCAATATAAATTACATCAATGTCAGGATCTTTCATAAGCTCTTCGTAAGAGCCATACGCTTTTTTTATTGACGGGAACTCACGTTGAAATGCCTGTGCCTTTTTTAAATCACGGGAACCGACAGCAACGATGTTTCCACCGGCTTTGATCACCTGTGCGGAAAAGCAGCCTGCAATCCAGCCAGAGCCAAGGATACCCCATCTATGGGTATCAGGCATTTTTTCATCCAGCTGAACAGGATAAGACCTGTCCGGCAAAAATTCTTTTTTTACATTTTCCATAGCTTTACAAAATCCCTTCTGTAGACTGTGCCGTCACATATTTTGGTTTCTTTTATTTAATTTAATCAAACTTCCAAACATGCTGCCATAGGTAGCACAAACAATCAGGGAAGAATGCTGCCTTTGCATTCTTCCAGTGTGAAGCATAGAAGTTGTTAGGCACCGTCTTTTGGTGCCTTAGAACTACTCTTCACACTTTTCACCAAGCGACCAATTTTCAGCACTGTTTTCAACAACACAAACCAAAATATCATCGCGCCTGATTCCAATGCCAACAAGCCTCTTTGTTAGTTCTTTATATGTTTTTCTCTTTTGCTCAAGTGAAAACATATTAACCATTGTAATTCTAATGATTATCAAATCGTGCCTATCGCGGTTGTCATAAGTTGGAGAAAAAATAATCTCCCCTTCATCATGCGGTCTAAACACTTGGAAAAGATCGGTTGTATCCATGCCTAGGCCTGCAACCAACGAATTATGGATTGCATTTGATATTTCTTTTCCTTTATTCTCAAACACCGGTCTTTTTAAGTCAACTTGAATCAACGGCATAATTATCCCCTTCCTTTCACTATGAATCTGTTCTTGTCCGGTTATTTTAGGGCACCGGCACTCATGCCTTTTTCAAAATTCTTCTGCATGAGCAAATAAACAATAATCTCAGGAATTGCAGTGAGCACAGCTGCCGCTAATATCTTCGTCTGGTCATTTGTAAACTCACCCTGGAAGTATTGTGGAAGCAGCGTTACCGTCTGCTTGTCCGGGCTTTGCAGGAACAAAAGTGGCAGAAGATAGGTGTTCCACGAGTTGATGAGTGTCAAAACAATAATTGATGATGCAATTGGCTTTGTAAGCGGAAGGATGACATACCAGAACATCGAAAAAACACTTGCACCGTCAATTCTTGCTGCCTCCATTAACTCACCGGGAATCCCACTGTCAAAATTTCTGGCAAGTAGAATTGTAAATGGCAGCTGCAATGCTGCGACAGGTAAAATTACAGCAAAAAAAGTGTTAAATAAATGCAGCCTTTGGAAGGTTACAAACAATGGGGACAACAAAATTACTTCAGGTAAGGTTAACGCGACAAGAATCAACCAAAAAAACACTTCTTTTCCAAATATGTGTAGCTTTGCAAACCCAAAGCCGGCCGTCATACTGAATATATAAACCAACAAAATTACGCCGGCTGATATGATAAATGAATTTCTAAAATAGATTGGAACTACACCTGTGTCCCAAACCGCCTTATAATTTAAAAACCCTTTTCCACCAAGAGAGCCAAGGAACATTTGAACAAGTGGAATCGCATAAGGTATCGTTAGTATCAGTAGAACGATTTGCAAAATGACTTTACTTTTTAAACTTCTAATTTCAAACATTTTATTTCTCGTCTCCTTTATTGACCCTATTTATAAGTATTGCACCGCAGATTGCGAGTACGAGGAGCGTTACTGATATTGCAGCTGCATAGCCAAGATGGGATTGCCTTATTCCCTGTCTATAAATATATGTGCCTAAAAATTCTGTTGCGTGATTTGGCCCGCCAGTGGTAATCAGATAAGGAATATCAAAGGTTTTCAAGGCTCCTATGACTCCAAGCATTGCAAGGGAAACTGTCGTGCCTTTGCAGTTTGGCAATACGATGCTCAATAAGGTCCTAACGTTTCCTGCCCCATCTAAGTACGACGCCTCAAGCATTTCTTTATCTATTTGGCTCATTGCTGCATAATATAGAATGAAGCTCATTCCTGTGTACTCCCAAATCGCAACAATCATGAGAATGAAAAGTGCCGAATTTGGTTTTGCCAACCAATCGACCGTTATACCTAAATGAAGTGCGTCAAAGATGTCCTGCAGCATTCCCTGAGGCGAGAACAGCAACCGGAACACCGGCGCCATAGTCGCAGGTGCTAAGATTGTCGGTATAAAAATCAAGCACTTGTGCAATGTGGCAAACTTTACTTCTGTATGCAAAATTGCGGCGAATATAAAGCCTAAAAGGTTTTGGATTAAAAAAGTAAAACTAAAATAAACAATTGTGTTTTTTATAGCTTTCCAAAAAACCCAGTCAGAAAATGCCTTAGTATAATTGCTTATCCCCACTTTTGTCTGAATCGGATCAAGCCCATTCCAATCTAAAGTAGACAGATGGAATGTATAAAATATTGAATAATATATAAGCCCTACAACAAAAACAAATGCCGGAAGAATCCACGGGAGTCCGTTTATCTTCGTGGCTCTCAATGTTTTATTCTTTTTCATGTTTTAAGTCTCCTCAACTCCAAATGATAGGGATCCGGAAAAATAGACCCCTATCAAAATATTATCCCTTACTCACTATCAGCTTGAGTCGCTGCAAGTTGGGCAGCACCATCTTCCGGAGTGATAGTTCCTGCTGCCACGCCAGATAATACATCCATCATTGTCTGGTTCATATCTGCATTTATTCCTGCAAAACGAGGGTTATCACCACTGTTCATTGCCTTTTGGATATATCCTTTGATTGGTTCGTTTTGTTTCCCAGGATTTACAAGCTTTACATTCTCCCAATCCGGAGTTGCTGATTTTAGGGAAGGAACCACGTTTAAGGAATCTGCAATTATCTGTTGGCCGGCCTGGGAGGTTCCAAGCCAAACAGCAAAGGTAATTGCTGCCTTCATATTCTTTGATGTTGCAGACACTGCGGTTGCATAGTCTAAATCGCCAAACATAGATCCTGTATTTCCTGTTCCTGCAATGTCAGGGAAATCAATTGGAAGCATTGTGAACGGCTCTTCTGTTGAAGATGCAGACTCAATCGCAGCCCTCATCGTATCAGGCAAAGTGTTTGATGTATACCAAGACCCCATCATGACCATAGCAGCCTTTTGGGACATAAATAAATTATTTGCGTCCGGATATTGTTGAAGACCAAGAGCACCCTTTTGCATAATTCCGTCATCAAACAGCCCTTTCCATAGCTCTAATGCTTTGACGATTGAGGCATCCGTCCATTCAACTTCACCTCTTGTTGCTTTTGTGAAGGTACCAGGGCTTACATTATCAGCGATTGCATGGAACGTGTCCATGTTAAATGCACCTTGGCCTGCTCCCTGTACAAAACCATCGATACCATTTTCTTTAAAAATTCTACAAGCCTCTTTCCACTCATCATAATTCGTAGGCACTTTTACATTATATTTATCAAAAAGATCCTGGTTAATCCAAAGATTTCCTGAATATACAGTTCCGACACCTAATGCTTTCAATTGGCCATTAACAGTCATTGTAGTGATGGATGCCTCGTTGAGCTTGTCTTTATAATCATCACCTAACGCTTCTTTTACGGCATCAGTCAAGTCGATTGCCTGCCCTCCGAAAACCTTAACGCCGCCATTTCCTGAACCCGCTGAAACCTCAAATGCATCAACACCCTGGCCATTTGCTAAAGCCGGTTTGATAGCCGCGTCATAATCATCTATTGATGTTTGCTTCCACGTAACCTTGATGTCCGGATATTCTTTGTTGAATTCTTCAATATATTTTTCATTCGTTGGGGAACCCGGCGTCCACCCCCACCAAACTACTTCACCTGACGTTTCAGTTGAGGTATCTTCTGTCTTTTTACCGCCGCTGCATCCTGCTAACACGGTTGTCATCATAACCATTAAAGCAACCAAGCCCGCTACTACCACTCTTGTCTTTTTCATTTTAATCTCCTCCTTTTACTTTTTTAATACTCATTATAAATAAACGCTTAGGGCGTCATTAGAGCCTTTATGTAGGTGACACTATTTAAATATTCTTCATCTGTACTAAGGTGCTCTATGATAAATGGCATATTTTCATCAAAGGATAATCCTTTTTCGATTAGGTGCTTGATATTTACGCCTCCGTTTCCGGCGCTGGTTTCCCTAAAGAACAGCGTATAATCGTCCTCCATCCTGACATCCTTCAAATGGCAGCTTTTTATATGCCCGCCCAATTTCTCGAAGCATTCGCATATAAATTCCTCATGAAAGAAATACCTTCTTGGTGTAGTTATCCAGTTGAAAATGTCCATATGGACAGCAAATCTATCTCTGTCCACGGCCTCAAGCAGCTGCAGGTATTCATCCGGTCCGGTGGGGAACATCCATGGCATTGACTCGATTGTAAAATATGTGTTCTTAGGATTTACTCCGTCTATAATCTCCTGAATAGTCTTTACCCCTAGTTCCCACGTTTCCTTTGTAAAATTAGCTTTATAAGCACCGTCCCATCGGGAGCCTCTTGCACCCATAATATTTACACAACAGCCGGAACCTATCCTGTCAGCAAGCTCAAGCTGCCCTATGGCATACTTGATGGCCTTTTTACGTGCATCTTCATCAACATCCAATGTATTGCGCCAGACCCCAACCTCTGCTATCACAAGGTTGTTTTTCCTTGCCTCTTTAACATACCCGTCAATGAGCGCATCATCATTTTCGTAAGAGAGCGGAAAATTTACAGCCTCCAGTCCTAAGGCTTTATGCTTCATAGCCCACTCCTTTGGACTGCTGTGCTTTAATGGTGAAGATGTCCCAAGTCTCATATTTGAATCATGCCTTTCTATTTATAATTCGTGTTAATATTACTTGTTGTAACTCTCGAGAAGCTCAATGATACATTTTAGGTCCGGGGCATCAAGATAATTATATTCGCCGCTGCCATCACCGTAAACACCTCTTTGGACCAGCTTTAAACCGGCAGCTTCCGCATTTGCAACAGCAGTCTTTGAATCATTAACTTGAAATGCAACATGGTGAATGCCCTCGCCCTTCTCCTCAAGATAGTTTCTCCAGGTTGAAGGTTCTTCGTTAGGCTGGATCAGTTCAAGCTGCAGCCCCGGGCCAACATCAAAGAAAGCCATCCAGCAATATGCGTTTGGAGCAGGTTCGCCTTTAAACTCAGTTCCCGTAACCCCATAGTCACCGATCGGTTGGGTCTCGGGGACGTCAACACCTAAAAACTTGGCCCACTTTTTCTTTGTTTCCTCAACATCTTTAACGATAAATCCTACCTGTGCTACTAAATTTGTTCCTACTACTCCTGACATATTATGTCTCCTTTCACAACTCTGTTCAGTCAAATATTAAATCTCGTCCATATGTCCACCTGGTCTTAAAGGCTCCGGCCTTTCACAGGTAGTTTTCATTTTGTAAAACCCGCCATTTTCAGCTGAAATCATCATTCCCTCTATGGCTTCGGTAATGTGCATTATCAAGCTGCCATTTGCCCTATTATCCGAGTTTGTTTCTATCGCTTTCGCAAGATCAAGCACCCCTATGCCCCTTGAATAATCTTTCACTCTGGGATATAGCTCCGGAAGCTCATAGAACCTATTTTTCCGTGCCATAGCTTCCTCTGTTTTTTGATAAACAGGATCCGTGTACTGCTCTTTCCTATACACACTGGGAGTGCCTCCGCCAAAGTTCGGATCCGGATAGGTGAGGGTGCCGCCATCTCCATAAATTTCGAACATCGGAAGATTCGACCTATAAATATCAAAACTTACATTCAAATTCACAACGGCGCCACTCTTTAACCTCAGTATAGAAGAGTAATGGGTAGGGATCCCTACTTCAATATCAGTTCCAGCCTCCCGTCCCACATATACATGTCTAGTATCGTTAGCTTTTGCAGCAAGCGCAGCAAGGCTCTCGATTGGTCCTAACAGGGATACAATCGCAGATAGATAATACGATCCCATATCAAATAAAGGGCCGCTTCTCTTTGTATAAAAGGGTGCAGGGTTAGGGTGCCAGGTTTCAACCCCGAAGGTCGTCATGTTTGCCGTGACAAAGAAAGGCTTTCCTATAAGACCAGCATCCAGATAATATCTCACGCTCTGAAGACCTGATGCTAAAAAGGTGTCCGGGGCACAACCAACCTTAACGCCCTTTGCCTCTGCCAAATCCAGCAATTCCTTTGCCTCTTTTAAATTGGATGCAAAGGGTTTCTCGCTGAAAAGATGTTTCCCGGCTGCTATTATCCGCTTGCCCAGCTCAACATGAAACTGTGGTGGTGTGAGATTTATTGCAATCTCAACTTCATCATCATTTAACAATTCTTCCGTCGTATATGCCTTTTTTATACCAAACTCCGATGCTAGTTTTTGCGAAAGCCCTATATCTATATCTGCGCAAGCGATTACTTCAAGCTTTTTGTAAAATGCTTTTATATCGGCAAGATATGTTCTGCTTATAACTCCGGATCCCAGTATACCTACTTTAAATATACGCAAAACACCGCTCCTTTCCTCTTAAGCTAATATAAAGCCAAACCATTTTTCAATGTGTTTTTCTGTTTCTATATTATCAATTTTACATGCAGCCTGCTCTTTAAAAATTCTGTATTACCTGCGCATATTTTATTATAATTATTTCTATTGCATATAATGTGCCCGTAAAAACATTGGTATTAAGGCACTTTGCCGATTTTGTATGCATATCTTCCCTATAAACATATCAAATATTGCTATCTGACATTATAAATGATAGACTAATCATATACAAAACTTCACCTATATGACCAATAAAGGAGATTTTCGAATATGGATACGAATAACTATTTCGAGAGATTGAATTTTAATAGTGGGAAGAAAATTAATGTATCAAAGAAAATTGATATGAATTTTTCTGATACGATGCATTGGCATCCTTATATTGAAATACTTGTAAGCCTTTATGATAATAGTGAAGTAACGGTTAATTTCACCAAATATGTCCTTAAAACTAATGACCTGGTCATAATCTACCCCGGTGATTTGCATTCGCTTGATCATGTATCTGAAAATGCTTTTATTCTCGTTCAGTTCCCTATTGACTTACTGATGATTATGAGTGAGTTTAATAGCAATTTTTCTGTGTTTTACCAGTATCATTGCATTAAATATGACCCCGCAAATATTGATGCGGATAGAATGATTTTTTTAATAAAAGAATTGCCCGAGCTTTATTATTCCGACACACTTTTTAATGAAGTGCGTATCTATTCACTTCTTCTAGAGTTTTTTGTAAAGCTTGGACAATACTGCCTCAATGCTAAGAAAGAAGAATTCTCTGATGATGCAAACACAGAATATAAGCCTACTAAGCTAATGACAGAGGCTTGCCTTCACATATCACAAAACTGCACTAAATCCCTTACACTCGATGATATTTCTCATCACATAGGGGTTAGCAAATCCCATTTCTCCCATTTATTCAAAAAATATACGAATATGACATTTATAGATTTCCTTACTACTGAGCGTATCAAGAGGGCAGAATTTTTGATTTCGAATCCAAAAGCACATATAATTGATGTAGCATTTGACTCCGGATTTTCAAGCATATCTTCTTTTAACCGTGCTTTTAAAAAAATAAAAGGAATTTCTCCCAGCGAATTTAGGGAAACGATGATTAATAACGAATTTCAGAGTCACCCATTTTCATAACGCAAAAAGAGGGTATTTTCTAAATTTCTTTAGAAAATATCCTCTAAGCAGTGCTTTCTCTATTCAGTTCTGCCTCTTTAACTGATTGTAAATTCTCTCACATTTGCAGCTTTATACTTTCTTTTCCTGTTTTTCAGCTCTTTTGACAGAGCGAATGGTAAATACGCCCCAAAGCATCAGCAGTGCTAGAATTACAATATCAACAGCTATCATAACAATCATCCACACAGGCATCAGATAACCATCTACTTCGATACTCATGGCATTGCTGTTCACAACGGAATACAGGATGTTCTTCGTTGCGTTACGAAGGAGTGTAATCTGAGTCGCATCGTCCGCCATGGAAAAGGTCTTTACATCCTGAGTCAAGAACAAATCGCCACCGGCACGAATCATCTCATCTACATGTGTATAGGTATTTAAGCTGTAGTCCGTGATAACGGAACCATGGAACCCCCATTCATTGCGAAGCACCTGAGTCAGCAGCGCATAGCTGCCGCCTGCCCACTTCATACCGATACGATTGAAGGAAGACATCATACCTGTTGCTCCGCCTTCTTTTACTGCGATTTCGAAAGGCAACAGATAAATTTCACGCATTGCCTGTTCATTCGCCCATACAAGAATACCATTATATTCACGATCCGTTTCCTGATCATTAATGGCAAAATGCTTTACATAACAGTAAACTCCCTTTTTGTCTGCGCCACGAATCACGCTTGCAGCAAATTTGCCGGATAAAAGACCGTCCTCACTGTAATATTCCCAGTTTCTTCCCGCAAACGGTGAACGATGAATATTCACAGCCGGTGAATACCATCCAGAATAAGGTAAGCCATCACCCTTTTCATTACCGCTGAGACCTTCCTCACCTACAAGCTCACCCATTCTCTCTGCCAGATCAACGTTCCAAGTGGATCCCATGACGCATTCTGCCTGATAGGAGCAGGTTCCGTAGATGACGGATTCTGATAAAAAGCTGGTGAAGCCGCTAGGTCCATCCGCATCTGTCGTGAGCGGTTTCCCAACCACGCCATCCACACCCTTAATTTCACTGGTGCGAAAAGCACCGAAGCCTACCAGTTTTTTCATTTCATCCAGGGATATTTCATCCAGCAGGCTTTCCCATCTGGAATCATCAAAGGATACTTCTCCCACATAGTTACCTGCTTCATTATAAAGCATATCACTAAGAGACAGACCATGATTGACTGGTGTCGTAGACAACGTATCCCCTGTTACTTCCCATGGCTTGCCTTCATCAGACTCGGTATATTTTCGTTTGATCGAATTATCCAAAGCCTCCTTCAGTTCATCTGTCAGTGTTCTTTCACTATCATCCAGATAATCCGTGGGAACAGTGCCTGCAAAATCCTTACGGGAAACGTAAGATGCATAAGTATTGGTACCATAGATACCTGCACTCACATCATCAAATGCATTTACAACTTCCGCCTCTTCCCCTTCTGCATTCGTATCTGTTTGCATCTGAACATCATCCTGCAACGTGTACACAGCATTAGCCTTCACAGTATGCGCATCACTTCCTAGGATGATGTTGTAATCTCCTTCTTCCAGCTCATAACCGATGAAGCCATTTTCATTAGCATCCGCATAGTCATAGGATTTCATATCCTTCACATCCAGTGTGAGAGTAAGTGTTTCTTCCTCTCCCGGTGCCAGAAGTCCTGTCTTTGCAAAATCTCCTAATACAACATGTGCCTTCTCAATGGCGGCGCCTTCATAATCATAAGGTGCGCTGTAATATAGCTCGACAACATCTTTTCCTGCATAATCACCGGTATTCTTAACTGTTACCGATACTTCCAAGGTATCCTCTGCTTTGATTGTGCTTCCGTCTGCTATTGCAAAGGAAACGTCCCAGTCAAAGGTCGTATAAGAAAGACCATAGCCAAAGGGATAGACCACACTATCCTCATACCAGGTAGACTGCGAATTGGCTCTGAGCTCTTCGTATCCCCGAGTCTCATAATAGCGATATCCGGTATAAATACCTTCTTCATAATTTACAAAGGCATAATCTGTTTTTTCACCATTGTAGAGATAACGATTCCCAAATTCACTGCCATAAACGCCGGTATTAAACCATGTGGGATCCATTGAAAAATCTGCAGCCCAAGTGTCTACCGTATGGCCGGACGGGCTGATTTGGTTGCCGTCTGCATCCGTTCCTGTCAGAATCTGTCCCAATGCCATAATACCTGTAGATCCCGGGAATCCCATCCAGAGAATGGAATCGATATCTTCATCTGCTTCTAATTCCGGGATTTCCATTGTGGTGCCAACATTTAAAACAACGATAATATTGGCAAAATTCTCTTTCACATGCTGCAAAAGTGCTGTTTCATTTGCATCCAGCTCCAGATAATGGCTGTCAGAGGAAGCTCCCGCTATCGCAGTACCGCCGAAGCTGTCTGTCATGGTTCTAGGAAGGTCAAAGCCTTCTCCTCCAATTCTGGAAAAAACAACAATTGCCGCATCCTGATAATCCGCGTAACTACCTGTCACGTCAGATGTATAGGAATCGATCGATGTTTCACCGGTTCCGAAGCCGGACATTCTCTGTCCTGAGGTCATCGCAGGATTTCCCGGTCTTCCGCTGCCGGATTTTTCGGAATCCTCATAAAAGCTCTTCAGGGTTTCATTATAGGAGATATCGGCTGCCTCCAAGCTCTCATACAATGTCTTCTGTTCTGTGGAGCTGCTGCCGCTGGCTGAACCAGATCCGGAATATACAATATTCACAGAGTTCTTACCAAATACACTGACACGTGTACTTTCCGCTGACAGAGGAAGTACCTGATTCTCGTTTTTCAGAAGTACAATACCCTCTTTTTCCACATCAATCACAAAATCATTTGCTGCATTTAATACTTCTTTCTTACTGGTATATTCTCTGTCATACCATTCATCTCTGTTGTCTTCCACGATATTTGCACGTTCACCGCCAAAAACAAGACTCAATGAATTCGTAACAATGGGTACGTTCAAAAGAACACCTGTGATAGCAATTTCAAAAGCTAGTACGATGACTGTCACAACAAACCAGGTTCTTGCTTTTTTATTCCTCCAGATAAAGCCCATAACTCTCTCCATTTCTCCTGCGCCCTCCTATATCAGGAAAGCGCAGGTACAAACCTTCTGTTTCTTTACTCGATATTATCTACATTTTCCTCCATGGAAAGTATTGCATCTGCTGTAATCTTAAGACAGTCGATGGACGGTGCACTGGGCAGATTGCTGCGATAGGTGTTTTCACCTGCTAAAAATACAATGGTATTCTCTCCTGCCTTCAGCTGAATCTCACCAAGCTTCTTTGTCTTAAAGTTCTCCTGATTACTTGTATCTGTTCCATTTTCTGTAGTAAATTCTTCATACTGAATTGCCTCACCATTTACTGTTACAATAAGGCTGGTAGGATTCCATGTGCAATTTCCTAACGAATTCGAACCAAGTATCGCTTTCAGCGTAGCTGTTGTATCTGCATCGGAGGTGATTACGAAAGTAATAGGACTTTTGGTGCCTAACTCTCCTACATAAAATCCGTTGCTTGAATTTGCATTTTCTTTTGCAAGACCAATGCCGGTCGGAGATCCGGATACGCCCAGTCCCTCTAATCCCTCCAGTACTGTATATTCCGCTTCAAAAATATACTCTGTTCCTGTGGCAGCTTCGTTTTCAACAACCTCTGGGGATACTTCACTTTCGGAAGCTATATTTCCCTTAGTTCCTCCGCATGCGGTCATAAATACCATTGTGGAAGCAATTAATAAAGTAGCTAATAAACGTTTCTTCATACTATTCGTCCTCCTGATTCAGTGAATAGATGCAACTGCAGCTTGCGCCGCACCTGCATCTATTCTGATTAATATATTATTATGCTTGTTTCTTTTTTAAAATTATTCAGCAACTACCAGCGGCAGCTCAATGGAAGCCGGCTCATAGCCAGTTGCCCCTGCTGTTAGCTTAACCGTATAGTTCCCTGCCTTAGAGGGTGTTCCACCGATTATACCTGTTTTCTCATCAAAGCTCATACCTTCGGGCAGTCCTTCTACCGTGTAAGTGATTGCAGAATATGGATAGTAAGTATTTAATATTGCAGTATTGAGCGCCTCTGAAGTATATGCTGTACCAACCTTTGCATCTGTCAATGTAATTGCAACATCCTCTCCATCAACATCAACAGCATCCGCATAAATAATACTTGCTCCCTTAGGCAGCTGCATTGCATTACTGTTTGCAACCATATACAGAATCTGCTTTGCGGCTTCCTGCATACAGTAAATAGTGATATTTTTATCTGTTTCTTCCATGGCAAGAATTTCATCCTTATCCAGATAAATTCCGCCCTCTAAACCGTATACCTTGGCATCCAGCATCATATTAGCGCCTGCCTTAATCAGCTGGTATGCATTACAAGCGTTATATAATACGATATCTGTTACAACTGCACCATCAAATCCCCATTCACCACGGGTGATTTGATTGATAATACCATAGCTTGCAGAGCACCATTCCTTACCGATTCTGGTAAAGGAACCCATTGCAAAGGTAGCTTTGCCTTCTTCTACTGCCTGCTGATAACCCTTCAGATATACTTCACGGGCTGTCTGCTCTGTCATCCATGCTGACAGGCCATCCATTGGCGTACCGGTTGAGATTGGACCAAAGCGGTAGGTCATAGCGCCGCCGCCGTCATTATGAAATGCAAAATGCTTCAATGTAACGTAGCAACCCTTGGATTTTGCACCCAGAGATACACTTGATGCCAAGCTTCCTGTCAAATAAGGATCCTCAGAATAGTATTCTGTATTTCGGCTATCAAAAGGAGAACGATGAAGGTTCATACCAGGTGCATACCATCCAGTATAGCTGTATACCATACCGTTTTCTACTGTACTGTTACCCCACAGTCCCTGCTCACCGATAACTTCACCCATCTGATAAAGGAAATCGTTATTAAAGGTAGCAGCAATCATGGGCTCAGAGCAGAAGTAATTAAATCTGTCATTGGTATCGGTGTAATTACCTGTCCAACCCTTAGGACCATCTGTATCACGGGAGTAAGGTTTACCAATGTAAGGAATGCCAAGGGAATTAAATCCACCATAATTTATCAGATTTACTAATTCCTCTAAGGTCAACTGTTCAACCAGCTCCTGATATCTTTTATCATCAGCCTCAGCACCAACCAGATCAGACAAAATGGTTGAATACTGATCCGTAGTACGCTTTGCAGCATCCACTTCATAAGCCGGTGTACCGATTTCTGCTGCATTATAATAAGCATTGAAAGCACTATTATCATAACCCCAGGTAGCATACTCTTTTTCTGAAATTTCCTTTACCGCTTCAAAGCCATTAGGCATTGTTCCTTCAAAATTGCTACGGGATAAAGCTGTGTAGCCTTCGCTTGAAAAGCCTTCCGTTACATCATCCAGTGCATTGGTAACTTTTTCACCGGTAACTGCTTCATTACATAGTTCCTTTTTCGCAACCGTGTAATTGAAATCAACATCCTTGTCACTCATACCATAGTGTGCATTTCCTGCAATCTTCACATTATAAGTACCTGCATCCAATACATAGGTCTTATCTGTTACATCATCATAAGAAGCCATGTCAGATACATCAATGGAAACCTTAACAGTCTCGCTGGCACCTGGTTCAAGCAATCCTGTTTTTACATAGTCGCCTAGAACAACATAGGATTTTTCAATCACGGAAGCATTACCAGTTTCTTTAGTACCATAAGGAGCTGTGTAGTATAATTGAACGACTTCCTTACCTGCTGTATCACCGGTATTTGTTACTTTTACATCAAAAGTCAGTGTATCTGCCTTGGTGATAGCAGAATTTGCTGCGGTAGCAGCTGTAACCTCCCATGCAAAATCAGTATAGGATAGACCATAGCCAAACGGATAATTTACATTTGCATTCCACCATGCATCCTTAGAACCCGTTTTGTTCTCTTCAAAGCTTCTAGTCTCATAATATCTGTAGCCGACATAAATGCCTTCTTCATAGCCTACAGACCATGTGTTTACCAGCTCTCCATTTACACTATACTGTGTATAACCAGTCTTAGTACCTTCCCCATCCTCACCCTGTGCAGTGTCACTTGTTGTGGTATTGAAGATAGTGTAAGAAGGATTTTTTGTAAAGTCCACAGCCCATGTATCAACAGTTCTACCGGAAGGATTTACTTCACCGGAAATCACTCTTCCCAGTACTCCAAATCCGTTGTCACCCGGTTCACCGATATTCAGAACCGCATCAACTGCATCATTTCTTTGAATCTCTGCGATTTCAATTGGAGTACACCTGTTAACCAGTACAATAACCTTTTCAAAGTTTTTTGCTGCATAATCAATCAACTTGTACTGTACCTCGTCAAGCTGCAGGGAATGAGTTCTTCCGTTCTGTCCAACCTGACCGGTACCACCGGTGATTACAACCAGTGCTGCATCGCCATATTCTTCAAGAGAGGCTTTCCACTCGTCTGTTTTGGAAGCCTTGGCAAAATCCTCAGCAACAAGAATATCTGAAGTTTTCTTGGGAGCTTCTGTACCCTCTGCTACTTCAACGCCTTTTACATCCTCAGATGCCCACTGAGTGTATAAATCAATTACTGTATGGTTCAGACTAAATCCCGCATCCTCCATACCGGAAATCACGTTTGCCTGCGCAATTGCTGATCCTGCAGATGCATCACCACCATTTGCGCTAGCACCTGCGTTAGGGGCAATCGCCGCATAACCAAGTAATGTAACCTTTGCGTTTGCTGCAAGAGGTAGTGCTTTGGCTTCATTTTTTAAGAGAATCATGCCTTCTTCCGAAATTGCCAAATTCAAGTCTAAACCTGCCTTTAATGCTTCTTCTTTACTTGCATACACAGATTCATAGAGGACCGGTGTTTCATTTGAAGCTTCCTGCGTACTCTCTCCACTTTCGGCTGCGTTTTCTGTCTCTGTGCCTACCTTTGTTTCTACTGGCTTTTCCGTATTGCTTTTGCAGGCCGAAAGACTAAGTACAAGAACACCTGACAGTATCAGAGCTGTCACTTTTTCCAACTTTTTCCTCAAAATTTTCCCTCCTTGTTCATTGAATAAATTCTCTGTATCTTCATCCCTAGAAGATGACTGTTCCTATTAAGTTACACTCACTCTTCCTACCTGATTATCATAGCACGATTTGCAAAAAAAAGACTGCCTTATGCACAACCGGCAACTTTAAGAGCACAAATTGCAGATTTGTACTTTACTATCCCCTCTTTTTTATAATTTTTACTCCTTCTGCGCCGGTATCACTACATTCAGTTCAAACCAATTTCCGCGTTTATTAACTGTCACCCAGCCTTGATATTTTTTTGCAGTATATTGAATGCTCTTAATTCCATAACCGTGGTACTGTTTATTAGCCTTTTTCGTAGTGGGAAGACTATCCTCGAATTCCAGCTCCCCCTCAAAATAGTTCTCAAATCGAAGTACAATAAAATCTTTTTTGGAAAGCACCTCCATATGAATTAGTCTCTTTTCCTGCTCTGCTATTTGAATCTCACATTCAATTGCATTATCTAATGCATTTCCGAGTATGGTGCAGATATCCATGACATGCATAAAATTCAAGAGCTTTCCATCTACCACGCAAGTCATTTCTATGTTGTGTTTCTGGCAGGTAATGCTCTTTCCTGTTAGAATAGTGTCCACCACAGAATTACCCGTTTTGTTTTGCGCATCGTAAATTTTAATTTCATTTTCCATTTCATCTAGAAATGCCATTCGTTTTTCCGAATCCTCCTCCGCTCTAAGCACAGCGATCTGATGCTTTAGATCATGGTATTTGCGGTTTACGATGTCTATACTTTCACTGGATTTTCGATACAAGGTATATTGACTTTGCAAAATATTACGCATGGCTTCCAAGTCATATTTTACCTGAATCTCTTTTCTTAAAATGTGATAAGCAAATAAAACAGTTAATCCGCTAAAATCTACTAAGGTCCTAATATTAAATATCTCCCTTGTGATCTGACTGCTAAAAGGTGTATTGGCATAGACAAAGCTCAGATTACTTACAAAAAATACCGATGCACCTACAGCAATGACAAAAATCAATTCTTTTGCCGAGATCCACTCCTTTAAAAGATACATATGCTTTCTCTCTAACATATAAATGCCAAAAAATACAAAAGCATAGACCACAACCAACATAAGTATCTTAAGCCACACATCGAAAATTTCTGTTCTCTGTACTGAATGATAATAGAGTTGCCATTCCAGGGATGCAGCAAACTCTGCCAAAATAAATGCCCGGATACAGTAATATCCCGCATTCATCCAGGTCTGCTCACAACACACATAAAAATAAAAAAGCATCATGCCGATAGCCAGTAACATACCAAAAAGCCAAAAGGATTTCGGTAAAATCCCTGCCAGTTCTTGTATAAAGCATTGGATAAATAAAGCTGCTGTCATGATAATACCAAGGTAAAGGCCTTTATATTTTTTTTTGAGTAATAAAATATAAATAGAACATGCCGCCCATTCTGCAATACCAGTATATAACCTTGGAATTTCTGCAAGAGCTATCTGTCCCATTACATCACCCCTCCTAGATAATTTGTCAGTTCTTCCATAAACTCCTTCTTTCTTGCCCGGCTGATCACCAGTCTCTCTCCGTTTACAATCACGCAACCATCCTGCACGCTGTCCACAAATGATAGATTCAGAAGGCTGCCCTTATTACATCTGAAAAAATTAAAATCCTTGAGCTTCGCCTCAATCTCTTTCATGGTTGCAAAGGTTACAAATACTTGCGTACGCGTATGAAAGCTCATCCTGTGTCCCTGACTTTCAATATAACAGATATCCCCTATTGGAAGCTTGACTGTTCCGCCCTTTATTCCTATTGCTATAAAATTTTTGACTCTCTTTTTTATTCTACCAATTGCTCTTTCTAAGCTTTGGGAAAATGAAAAGTAAGAGACTGGCTTTAACACATAATCTGTAGCATTTACCTGATATCCTTTTATAGCATATTGTGCCATATTGGTAATAAATATAATAATGACCTCCGGATCACTTTCACGAATGATACCTGCTGCAGTCATACCATCCATAAATCTCATCTCTACATCCAGAAGGATTATGTCATATTCAGCCTTATAGTTTTCTACAAGCTCATCTCCATCAGAAAAAGCTGTAATGCTTATTTCTTCACCCTGTTCCCGCTGATACTGCATCAGATAACTTTTTATCTGCTCGATGCTTGCCGCGTCATCATCTACAATGGCTATATGAATCATAATTAATACCCTCCTTAATGTCCGCTTGTTATATGATATCATTATAGTATAAAAATTATTTTTTTCACATCTCAAATGAAAAAATTAAAAAACCAAGAGGTTTTTAGAAGAATAAAAGACAATACCTCTTATCAAAATCATTTTAAGTGGTACTGTCTTTTGCTGTATAGGTCAACCTTTACATATATATTATCTTCGAATTAACTCTCTTCTTATCTTCTATTTTTCCTTCTTTTTTGGCATGATCCAGAATTTCATGGTCGGGTAGCTTAATACTACCTGAACAAAAATATTTAGTACATTTGCAAGCGTTGGTGCTAATCCTGCGGGTATACCGATCCTGATGAATAACTGCTGACTATATGCAGGTAATGCTGCTGATACAACTACAAGCACTGCCGCTAGTAATATATATTTGGGTACTGCCGATACAAATGCTGCATTAGATTTAAATACCAGGTTCTTTTGCACGAAAAAATTTACCGTCTGTGCCGCTGCTGTTGCGGTCAAAAAACTTAAAAACCCACAAAGCATTAAGCTTTCTGCTGATGTATAATCAAAAATGAAAAAGTGAAATGGTATTTCTTTTAATGCTTTGAAAATAAAACCGGTACCCAGCCACATAACAACAAAATTCGTTACTGTGGCACAGTTTGATAGAATATTAAATAATATAAATTCCCATATATCCGGATGATCATCAATCCATTTTTTCATAGCGTTCATTCATTATTTCCTCCGGCGATTATCTTTTCATATGCTTTATTCTTTTTCATATTGCGGAAGAATCCAACAATGATTTTTCCGAAGCCTTTGAAGAAATGGCCATTTACTACTATTAATATTCCTTCCACCATTTCCATGCTGACCATTCCAGCTGTCATCTTTGCCAAAGCTCTGAACGGCATGTTGTATATAAATAAAATATTTAGATCTGGCTTGCCCTTTTCTTCTGATTTAATCTTAAATGCGGTCAATCGATTATATATAAACCTGGCCAACCTGCTCTTTGCATAATACATCTGGCAGATGGCATCATTTTTGCCAAGCTCCCCAGACCATTTTCCGGATGGAATCGGATGACCTAAAAGCTCTTCAAATTCTATATCTGAAATCTGTTGAATGATTCCTGTATAATAATAAGGAAGAAGGGCTGGATTATATGGATATTCATTTGTTGTACCCTCTACTGTAATATCCGCTTCCAGGCGAATATCACTCACACTAGCACCGATCATTACTTTATAGCTTCCCATTTCAATTTCCCATTTATTTGTTTTTACATTCCAATAGCGGAATGTCTTGTCATCAAATGGAATATGAATCGTCTTCCTCTCTCCCGCTTTTAAATACACCTTTTGAAAGCCTTTTAATTCTTTTGCCGGACGGAATACGATTGCATTATCAAGACCTACATACATCTGTACCACTTCCGCTCCATCACAGCTTCCTGTATTTGCAATGGTAATGGTAACCCCTTCTACATCTACAGACAAATCTGAATAGGTAAACTCTGTATAAGATAATCCAAAGCCAAACGGATATTGAACACGAATCCTACTGCTGTCATAATAACGATATCCCACATAAATGCTTTCTCTAAATTCCGCATTTTTTTCTGTACTTGGGAAATGGCGGAAGGCTGGTGTATCTTCATAGCGAATTGGGTATGTCTCATTTAATCGTCCGGATGGGTTTACTATTCCCATTACAATATCCATCATTGCGCTTGCTCCTGCTTGACCAGTAAGATAGCCATGCAGGATTGCCTGACAGCTATTCTGCCACGGCATTTCGATAGCTGATCCTGCACTGAGAATTCCTACCACCGGAGTATTTAGCTGCGCCATGCTCTGCAGCAGATCGATCTGGTTCTGTGGAATTCTCATATGATTACGGTCCAGTCCTTCGGATTCACTGATTTCGTCTAATCCAAAGCAGAAAAGAATAACATCTGCCATGGCTGCTATGTCCATTGCTTCTTTTTTCAGTACAGCATCTGCTTCTCCCTTTCTGCGATAGCCACGGGTCATGCCTACTAATTGAACATCATAATCTTCAATGACTTTTGCTAATGTTTCTACCTTCGTTGGATTTACTACCGAAGATCCAGCACCCTGATATCTTGGTTCCGCAGCAAAATCGCCGATCAAAGCAACCTTTACACCAGATTTTAGTGGAAGAATACTCCTTTCATTTTTCAAAAGTACTGCACTTTCTGCTGCTGCTTTTCGTGCCAGCTTATGATGTGCTTCCTTATCAAACTCTTTTTCCTCTCCACTTTTCCCAAGTGTTAATACTGCATTCAAAAGATCGTCTACTACAGTATCCAGCTCCTCCATAGAAAGCGTTCCTTTATTGACTGCTTCTACGATTTCCCTTGCAGAATCAAGCCCTGGCGTCGGCATTTCTAAGTTAGATCCGGCAGCCACACCTTTTACATGATCATTAGAACCGCCCCAGTCTGTAATCACGATACCATCGAAGCCCCATTCTTTGCGCAGGATATCTGTTAATAGATACTTATTCTCATTGGCATATGTACCATTCACTTGATTATAACTGGACATGATTGCCTTCGCGCCACCTTCTCTTACTGCTATTTCGAAACCAGTAAGATAAATCTCTCTAAGAGTTCTCTCATCTAAAACAGAATTCATTGCCATACGGCGTAATTCTTGGCTATTAACAGCAAAATGCTTCGGGCATGCATAAACATTGTGGCTCTGAATTCCTCTTACATATGATGCCGCCATTTTTCCAGCCAAATATGGATCTTCTGAAAAATATTCAAAATTCCTTCCACAAAGTGGACTTCTCTTTATATTCAGACCTGGTCCAAGAAGAACATCTACACCCAGTGATTCCGCTTCTTCTCCAAGGGCGTCACCAATCTGTTGTCCAAGAGTTTCATCCCAGCTATTTGCAACTGTTGCTGCTGTAGGAAAGCATGTTGCTGGTAATGATTCATTTAGTCCAAGATGATCTCCTGCTCCTGCCTGTTTACGAAGCCCATGCGGTCCATCGGAACAGAATATAGATGGTAAATTATGTCTTTTAAATTCTCTGGTTTCCCATTCGCCTTTTCCACTGAGGAATGCCGCCTTCTCTTCTAAGGTCATTTTCTCAATTAAATCAGTGTGTTTCATTCTATTTTTTCCTTTCAAGATTAACATTGCATTGCAATCTTCTCTTTCTCTATTAAATCATACCTCAAAAATGAATAAAAACATATAAGTAGCATAAACAGTATGTAATATGGCATAAACGGTTCATCTCACTGATATTTTTATTAAAACGGCAGTGATTTCTGTTCGTCAGACCAGAGGTTTGCCATCCGGCTTCCTTCAGATTCCACCTCACGATGGACACCCTTGTCATTAGCTGTGTGTTTCCCACTATCAGGGCACACTACGGTCTTTCACCGATTAGATTACACCCATGCTGGGCGAACCAAAAAAAGAATCCCCTGTTTCCAAGAGATTCTTTTAGATATACTTTATTTTTTGGTCGTAAGTTGGTCGTAAATCTTGACCTTTGTTTTCTCAAACCCGCAATAAACAGCGTATTACTGCGTAATCCGCAGGGTTTATTTCTCTAAGCTCTTCATCGTTGGGAACAAAAGCACATCCCTGATTGCAGAAGAATCCGTAAGCAGCATGACAAAACGGTCGATTCCGATTCCGATTCCGCCCGTCGGAGGCATGCCGTATTCCAGTGCACACAAAAAATCCTCATCCAGCTGGTTCGCTTCCTCATCACCCGCCGCACGCAGAGCCTCCTGAGCCTCAAAACGTCCTCTCTGGTCAAGGGGATCGTTCAGCTCGGAGAATGCATTTGCCATCTCACGCTTTGTGATAAAGAGCTCAAAGCGCTCCGTATAATCCGGGTTGCCTGGCTTTCTGCTGGCAAGGGGTGAAATCTCAACCGGATGATCCATAATAAAGGTTGGTTGGACCAAATGCTCTTCCACATATTCTTCAAAGAAAAGATTGATAATATCCCCTCTTTTGTGTCTGTTTTCAAATTCGATATGGCGTTCCTTTGCAAGTGCCTTCGCCGCTGCCTCATCCGGAATCTGGTCAAAATCGATATCGGCGTATTTCTTAATTGCTTCAATCATGGTCAGCCTCTCAAAAGGCTTGGACAAGTCTATTTCAACACCGTCATAGGAAATTGTTGCAGTACCAAGGACATTCTTAGCCACATTGCGGAACAGATCCTCAACCAGATCCATCATTCCATAGTAATCGGTATATGCCTGATATAGCTCTAACAGAGTAAACTCCGGATTATGCCTTACTGACAGGCCTTCGTTACGGAATACCCTGCCGATCTCATAGACACGCTCTAAGCCTCCGACAATCAGGCGCTTTAAATACAGCTCCAGGGATATTCTTAAATGCAGGTCTTCATCCAATGCATTGTGGTGCGTATTAAAGGGTCTGGCTGCTGCACCACCGGCATTCGGTACAAGCACCGGTGTCTCAACCTCGATAAATTCCTTGCTGTCCAGGTAATTACGGATTTCTTTAATAATCCGTGAACGTTTCACAAAGTTATCCCTAACCTCCGGATTGACAATTAAATCGATATATCTTTGCCTGTATCTTGTATCTGTGTCCTTCAGGCCATGGAATTTCTCAGGCAGTATCTGGAGACTCTTGGTTAAAAGAACAACCTTCTGGGCTTTGATGGAAACCTCACCGGTGTGTGTTTTGAACACCTCACCTTCAATACCTACGATATCACCAATATCATATTTCTTAAATTCAGCATAGGGCTCCTCGCCAACTTCATCCCTTTTTACATATGCCTGGATGTTACCGCCCAGATCCCTGACATTACAGAAGGAGGCTTTACCCATAATACGTTTTGACATCATACGTCCCGCTATGGATACGGTCTTTCCTTCTAATTCTTCAAATTTGTTAATGATATCGATAGAGTGATGGGTAACATCATACTTCATAATTTGGAACGGATCCTTGCCGTTCTCCTGAAGCTCAGCCAGCTTTGCCCTTCTTACCTTAAGTAGTTCATTGATATCCTGCTCTGCTTGAATTCTTTCATCAGCCATGAATTTCACCTCTTATTGCAGTAAAAACCTATCTGCTTGTATTCTTTCTATCAAATTAGTAAGCTAATTTGATTACTAATTTAGCGGGCTAATTAGATTACTAATTAGTTGTACTAATCAGATTGCCCATCAGCATGCTGATGAGATTACTAATTAGACCTTTGGATGCCTAAAATCTTATACTGCATTGAGCCGGCATGTGTCTCAACACTTACAACATCACCCACCGTTTTGCCGATGAGCTTGCTTCCCAAGGGAGATTCATTTGATATTTTACCTCTTAAGCTGTTTGCTTCCGTAGAACCGACAAGTTTATATTCTAATTCTTCCTCAAATTCCATGTCATAGATTTTAACCTTGCACCCGATATTTATAGTATTAACGTCTACTTCATCTTCTACAACTACTTCGGCATTCTTTAATATTTTGTCTATTTCTTCAATGCGGGCTTCGATATCCCTTTGTTCATCCTTTGCAGCGTCATACTCTGCGTTCTCGGAAAGATCACCCTGTTCTCTCGCTTCCTTAATCTTCTGTGCCACTAATTTTCTTTGGTTTACCTTAAGATCATGAAGCTCATCCTCCAGCTGCCGTAATCCCTCATAAGTCAATATGTTCTTCTTTTCTACCATAAAACACCCTTCCTCCATATTGCTTTTTATACAACATACAATACATTCAAAGTATTATAACGTATCAGCTGTATCTTGTCAACCTCCATCAAAATGCCATATATTGTGGTTTTTCAGCATAATGCGCGGTTTATTTTATCCAAAATTTTGCTCTCTCAATGCTTTCCTTATATCTTATCTTCAAAGCCTTTAAAATATTCTCTTGATTTATGAATATCTTACAATTACTTTAAGCAGAATGTATAATCAATACTTTAAGCAAAATTATAATTAATTACTCCAAGCAAAAGCTATAATCAATTACTCCAAACAAAAGCTATAATCAATTACTTCAAGCAAAAAGCTATAATTAATTACTCCAAACAAAAGCTATAATCAACTACTCCAAGCGAAATTGATAGTCCTTGCTAAAATCAAAGGTAGCAAAATAATCCGCGGGGGTCTCAGCTCTTCTGATCAGCTTAACATCCCCGTCCTCTTTTAGCAGAAGCTCCGCTGACCTGAGCTTGCCGTTATAATTATAGCCCATGGCATATCCGTGTGCTCCCGTATCGTGGATTACAATCAGGTCGCCGATATCAACCTTTGGCAGCATACGGTCGATTGCAAACTTATCATTATTTTCGCAAAGGGAGCCCGTGATATCATACTTATAATTGCAGGGCTCATTTTCCTTACCCATGACCGTAATATGGTGGTATGACCCATACATTGCGGGTCTCATCAGGTTGACTGCGCAAGCATCCAAGCCGATGTATTCTTTATATATATGCTTCTCATGGATGGCAGTTGCCACCAGATGTCCGTAGGGAGCCAGCATATAACGCCCCAGCTCCGTAAAGAGTGCAACATCTCCCATCCCCGCCGGTACCAGGATCTCCTCAAAGGCTTTTCTTACGCCCTCCCCAATGGCCATAATATCATTTACATGGGAATGGGGCTTATAAGGAACGCCAATGCCTCCTGACAGGTTAATGAACTTTATATCAGCCCCTGTCTTATCACGCAGCTCCACCGCCAACCTGAACAGGATGCCTGCAAGGGTGGGGTAATAATCATTGGAGGCCGTATTGCTTGCAAGGAAGGAATGGATACCAAAGTATTTTGCCCCCTTCTCCTTCAGCCTCCGAAAGCCCTCAAACAGCTGCTTCTCCGTGAGTCCATACTTTGCATCCTGGGGATTATCCATGATGCCGTTGGCTGTCTTAAAAACTCCGCCGGGATTAAAGCGGCAGCAGATTGTCTCTGGAATCCCTGCAACCTTCTCCAGGAAATCAATATGGGTATAATCATCTAGATTAATGACTGAATTTAATTCCCTCGCTTTAATGAATTCCTCCGGAGGTGTGGCATTGGAAGAAAACATAATGTCATCGCCGGAGAAGCCTACTGCTTCCGCCATCATCAGCTCTGTCATGGAGGAGCAGTCAGCACCGCAGCCCTCCTCTTTCAATATATTGAGGATATAAGGATTTGGTGTCGCCTTTACTGCAAAATATTCTTTAAATCCTTTATTCCAGGAAAATGCTTTATAAAGCTTCCTTGCATTTTCACGGATTCCTTTTTCATCGTAAATATGAAAGGGGGTTGGATATTGCTTCGTAATTTCAACTAGCTGTTCTTTGGTGACAAATGGTTTTTTCATATAGAACCTCCTATTTCATCAACTATTCCGTAAGCTCCGTCTTAACTGCTTTTTGCCGTCTTTACTGTTTTTGCTGTTTTTGCTGCTTTTACTGCTTTTCACTGTTTCTTACTACTTCTTACTGCATCTACTACTTTTTAATGTATCTACTGCTTCTTTACTGTTTCCATATCTATTTTAATTATCTCGGTTTCAACAGCTCGCCCTTGCCGGCCCTGATCCCTTCGATAAAGTCCTGTATATTTTCTATTTCATAGGAAAAGGCCATACCGCTGTGCAGTCTTTCATTGCCATGGGCATCCGTACCTGCCGTAACCGGAAGCTTATGCTTTCTGGCATAGACTAAGGCCTGCCGGTCAAAGGTATCATTATGGTTTCCCAGATTGACCGCCTCCACGGCATCAACAAGCTTTGGGAACAACCGGATCTCTTTAATATATGGCCTGATCCGGTAAGGATGTGCATGGACAACAAACCCGCCGGCTTCATGGATCCTCCGGTAATGCTCCTCTACCGGCCAGGATAAAACCTCCGGATGGTTAAGCAGCCAAGCCTTATCCAATCCGTAAACCAAAAATTCAGTGGCGGCAAAATTGGCTTCCCAGCCAAAAAACACCTTCAGTCCAAGCTTATCCCCCTCTGCCTTTGCATTTTCGTAGCCCCTGCAGAATAAGTCCACCCGCTCTTCCCAGGGAAGTCCTGCGGGTATGCAGGTATTGCCGTTAAAAAAATGGTCTGTTACGACAATTCCATCGTAACCTGCAGCTTTATAATACCTTACATGCTCCTTTGCACTAAATATGGCACAAGCGCTTGCTTCACTTGTATGGAGATGTGTCTCGTAACGGAATAGACTCATATTCACCTTAACCTTTCATATATAAGTTACCAGTAGTTACCCTTTAACTTCCTATAAAAGGCGCCGTTTTTTTGCGCCGTGCATTCCGATTACCGGATCATGGGTTTTGATTCAATCATATAACAGCTTATTTTTGCATAATTATTCTATCTGCAAAATAATACGACATAAGACAAAAGAACCTACACCCTCCTAAAAGCTGAGAAATTCCCCCTTTCGCCTGGCGCCTAGGGGGATTTTCTTTGCTATAAATATTGTCCCTATTATACATCATTCTACGTTTTTTTCAAATGTTTTTTTCATTTATTTAAGTTTATTTAAATTTTCTCGGTTGCAAAAGTAAATTTCACCTCCTATGCAACCGGAATTTGCTTTTTCAACTGACCTTACTTAAACTTTTTAAAATTTCTTACGATGATAAAGAAATTGACTCGATAGCCACACCTCCGCCGCGCACTATTTCTAACCGGTTACAAAAGAATTTATTCAGCAGCTTGATAATATCATTATTCTTTGCTTCGGACTGTGCACATTCCAATAATATGGTATTCTTATCATAATCCGCTATTGTAAGTCCAAATACCCCGGCAATGCGGAACAGCTCCACCTTATCAGCTTCGCTGCAGTGAAAAACCTTAATAAACAATACTTCCCTGATATGAATCGGAATATCCGTATAATCAACTACCTTAATAACCTCTACCGCCCTGTTCAACTGCTTTTTTACCTGCTCAAAGGTCATATCATCGCCTGTCAGGCTGATGGTCATCCTGGATATTGTCCTATCC
The DNA here is from genome assembly GCA_029974875.1 of Mobilitalea sp. The sequence goes on along the minus strand of JARKQP010000352.1, from coordinate 11,913 downwards.
TCTGTCTCGCCCACTGTCAGGCTGTCCAAATTATAGGACTTACCCGAGAAAAGCCCGGCGATTCTAGCAAGTACACCCACCTCATTCTCCACAAAAATGCAAATCCATCTCTTCTTCATCACATTAACCTCCCTGCTGCCAACCGGCAGCTCAATTCTAAAAGCACCCTCCGTGCTTTTTACCGGCTAAAAATATCTTTTTCTTTTTGCCGGTTACCTCCGGCTTACTTAAATAATGAGTCCATACTTAATGGAGCAATGCTCCATAATCATTTCATTCAAGGTAAATGAACTGGCCTCCTTATATTTCCTGTAATACATCAATACTCCATAATCATTTCATTCAAGGCTTTGCCTGCCGGTATGATTGGCAATACATTCGCTTCCTGCTCAATCATAAACTCGATAATCGTAGGCGCCTCCTTATTTTCCATTGCCGCCCTGAATGCCGCCTCCAGCTCCTCCTCTTTTTCGACCCGGATTCCTTTTGCATCATAGCTTTCTGCCAGCCTTACAAAATCAGGTGTATATTTCGGACAGGCTTCCTCTTTGTTCTGGCAGTCCCTGTTACAGCGTTTCCGGTATCTTAAGCAGGTGCTGGAATACCGGCGGTCAAAAAACATCTCCTGCCATTGGCGCACATTCCCGAGATAAGAGTTATTCAGGATGCAGATAATCACCGGCAGCTCAAGAGCGACTGCTGTAGCCAATTCCTGGAGGTTCATCTGAAAACCGCCGTCGCCGGTGATACAAATAACCCTTTTATCAGGATTCCCTATCTGGGCTCCTATGGCGGAGGGAAAACCGTAGCCCATGGTTCCGAGGCCACCGGAGGTAATCAGCTGCTTCTTCTCATCCAGCTCCAGGTACTGGGTCGTCCATAGCTGATTCTGCCCTACGTCCGTGGTTACAATGGACTCCCGGAACATTTGGTTAATCTTCCTGATTATCTTCTCAGGGGTCAATCCCTTGCTTTGGTCCATCTGGATCGGATAGTCCTCCTTCCACTTTCCAATTAGCGCGCCCCACTCTGATATTTTGAGCTTTTCAGCCGCGTCCAGCATCATTTTAAGTGCGCTTTTTGCATCTGCGACAACCGGGATATCAACCCTTATATTCCTGGATATGGAGGCAGAATCTATATCGATATGAATAATGGTTGCATTCCGCGCAAACTCGCTGATTTTGCCCGTAATACGGTCGTTAAAGCGGGTTCCTATGGACAGCAGCACATCACATTCGCTAACCGCCTGGTTGGAAGCATAATTGCCATGCATGCCGATATTTCCGACGTAGCACGGATGGCTGGTGGCAATGGCTCCCTTACCCATAATTGTTGTTATTACAGGAATTCCCGTAATATCCGCAAAGCTGGTAAGCTCCTTATGGGCCCCTGAAATATTAACGCCTCCGCCGATAAGCATTACCGGCTTCTCTGCCGATTTCAGCACCTCCATAACCTTGTTAATCTGTCCGGCATGCACATTGTTGTTCGGCTTATAGCCCCTGATGGAAAGCTGGTCCGGATATTCCCCATCCCCATAAGCCTGCTGGATATCCTTAGGTATATCTACAAGGACAGGTCCCGGCTTCCCGGTTCTGGCAATATAGAAGGCCTTTTTAATGATTTCGCCCAGATCCTTCCTGTCCCGAACCGTAACCGCATATTTGCAGATGCTTCTCGTAATCCCTACGATATCCACTTCCTGAAATGCATCATTTCCGATCAGATTGGTGGCAACCTGCCCTGTAAAGCATACTAAAGGAACGCTGTCGTAATTGGCAGTGGCAATACCGGTAACCAGGTTCGTTGCCCCCGGACCGCTGGTTACCAGACATACTCCGACCTTACCGGTAGAACGTGCATAGCCATCCGCTGCATGAACCAAGGCCTGCTCATGTCTCGGGAGAATTACTTCAATCTCCTGCTCCCCATAAAGGGCGTCAAATAAATCAATTGCCATACCGCCGGGATATCCAAATAAGGTGTCCACCCCTTCCGCCTTCAACGCTTTTACAAATAACTCTGTTCCTTTGATATCCATATATGATCCTCCATTCCTCCGCCCGCGCGGAATTTACAAAAGCCTATAGAAATGCAATAAAAAAGCCCTAAGCTAATCTCTTAGCTTAGGGCGAATATGCAATCCGTGTTACCACCTAAATTCAGGAAGAATATATTCTATTCTTACTCTGCACTCTGCCAGTACGGATAATAAACCTCTACTGACAATAACACTATCAGTACGGATATTACTATCGATACCGCTTTCCTTTTAACGGCGGAAACTCCGTTGAAGCCTACTAAAGAATTATTTTGCAAAATACTCCCGTTCGGTTCACTGCTCAGGGGCTACTTCCATATTTTCCGAATAAAGATTCGCACCAACCATCTTCTCTCTGAAAATCTTACAAATACGTACTACTCCCCGTCATTGCTTTTCTCTATATGCTTTAGTTTTTTGTTATTCTAACATTCCAGTCCGTATTTGTCAATTAATTTTTATTCCACATCTCTTTTGTACCGCTTTTTTATTTTCAGGCCGCCTTTATCTGATTCTTAATTTTGCACTAGCTTTCGACCTCCTTTTCTGCCATTCTCCTCCGCTACTTCTTAAGAATACGTCATAATATGACAAAACCGCAAAATATAGTGCCAATTCCTACCTGTAATACTAGTAGAAATGTTATTTCCATTATGTTATAATTCAAAATGGGTTAAAGGGAAACATACTTTCGATTCCCTTTGTCCCATTGATAGGGCAGGCTTCAGACATGCCCTCGAATTCATAGTAAAAGGGGTTTTCAACATGGAACAATATAGCGGAAGCCAGATCGTAGTATTGGAAGGGCTCGAGGCCGTAAGGAAGCGTCCTGGTATGTACATCGGAAGTACCGGACCCCGGGGTCTTCACCATCTGATCTGGGAAATTATTGATAATGGAATTGATGAGCATTTAGCCGGATTTTGTACAAAAATCACGATCAATTTACTTAAGGACGGCGGAATTGAAATATGTGACAATGGCCGTGGTATACCGGTGGATATCCATCCAACCAAGAAAATCCCCACGGTCCGGGTAGTCTATACCATACTGCATGCCGGCGGCAAATTCGGAAACTCTGTCTACAAGGTTTCCGGAGGCCTCCACGGAGTAGGTGCCTCTGTCGTAAATGCACTCTCCAAGCGGATGGTTGTAGAGGTAAAAAGGGACGGTAAAATATACCGGGATGAATATGTTAATGGTGGACATGCCGTCACCCAGCTGGAGGAGGGCCTGCTGCCGGTGGTCGGAAAATGCAACAAATCCGATACAGGCACCAAGGTAATCTTCTATCCTGATGATACAATCTTTGAGACAGTGGAATTCAAAGCGGAGATCATCCAGAAAAAGCTAAAGGAAATCGCATTTTTAAATAAGAATATTCTCATCTGCTTCACTGACCAGAATACGGGCATCACCAAGACCTACCAGGAGGAATACGGCATTAAAAGCTTTGTATCCTACCTGACCCGGGATATGACGAAGCTCCACGACGAACCGGTCTATCTGGAGGGGAAAAGCGGTGATATCGAGGTGGAGATCGCCCTCCAGTACACCGACAGCTACAGCGAGCAGATCAATGCTTACTGCAACCGGATCAACGTGGTTGACGGGGGCACCCTGATAACCGGCTTTAAGACAGGCCTTACCCGCGTCATTAACCAGTATGCCAGGGAGCTGAATTACTTAAAGGAGAAGGATGAGAATTTTGACGGCAAGGACGTCCGGAACGGCCTTGTAGCAATTGTATCCATCAAGCATCCCGATCCCCAGTTTGAGGGACAGACCAAAACAAAGCTCGGCAACACCGATGCCAAGAGCGCTGTGGATGAGGTATTCTCTTCCGAGGCGCAGCGCTGGTTTGATAAGAATATTGAGGTTCTCCGCAGCATTTTGGACAACTCCCTCAAATCCTTTAACGCAAGGCGTGCCAGCGACAAGGCCAGGGTTGCCGTAATGAAGCAGTTAAATGATGTCGATACCCGCAGCAAGCTGGCCTCCTGCTCCTCCAAAAAGCCGGAGGAATGCGAATTATATATCGTAGAGGGTGATTCCGCCGGAGGTACCGTAAAAACCGCCAGGAACCGCCGCACCCAGGCCGTACTACCCCTGCGCGGAAAGATACTGAATGTAGAAAAGGCAACCTTAGAAAAGATTCTTGTCAATAACGAAATAAAGTCCATGATCGCCTCCTTTGGCTGTGGCATTGGGGACGAGTTTGATATTTCGAAGCTCCGTTATGACAAGATTATCATCCTGACGGATGCCGATGTGGACGGTGCCCATATCAGCACCCTGCTGCTGACCTTCTTTTACCGGTTCATGCCGGAGCTGATCCTCGAAGGCAAGATCTACAGGGGAATGCCGCCATTGTATAAAGCCGAATACGAAACCACCGTAAAGGGCAAGAAGGCCAAAAAATCCGACTACCTCTATAATGACTTTGAGCTGGAGAAATTCCGTAAAATAGAAGGCAATAAGATCCTTAACCTCCAGCGCTATAAGGGACTTGGTGAAATGGACGCCCATCAGCTCTGGGAAACCACATTAAATCCTGAAACCCGGATTCTGGCCCAGATTGAGATCAGCGATACGGTGGAAGCAGACGAAATTACGAATATCCTAATGAGCAATAACGTCCCTCCCAGGCGGAGCTTTATTATGGAAGAAGCAAAATATGCAAAGGTTGATATTTAATGATAATTTGATCAGGTGGAGGCAAAGCCCCCGTGAAAGAGGAGACTTGATACGATGAGTAAAATAAATGATCAGATCATCCAATTGGACTATTCTGAAGAGATGAAAAACAGCTACCGCGATTATGCTATGAGCGTTATTATCGCAAGAGCCCTGCCGGATGTCAGGGACGGCTTAAAGCCTGTACAGCGCAGGATCCTGTACTCCATGACCGAGCTGGGTCTGGATCCTTCCAAGCCCCATAGGAAAAGCGCACGTATTGTCGGTGATACCATGGGTAAATACCACCCGCACGGTGATACCTCCATCTATGACGCCCTGGTGCGGATGACCGAGGAATATTCCCTGATGCTCCCCCTTGTGGACGGGCATGGAAATTTTGGCTCCATCGATGGCGACGGCGCTGCTGCCATGCGTTATACGGAGGCCAGATTGTCCCCAAGTGCCATGGCTTTACTGGATCATCTGGAAAAAGGCCTCATCGAATTCCAGCCAAACTTTGATGACAGCGAGAAGGAGCCCACTGTCCTGCCGGCTATGATCCCGAACCTCCTGATTAACGGAACCACCGGTATTGCCGTAGGTATGGCAACCAATATTCCGCCCCATAATCCTGACGAGGTCATTGACGGAGCTATCGCTTATATGGATAACCCGGATATTACGGTAAGAAAACTGATGGAGTATATACCGGCTCCAGATTTTCCGACCGGCGGTATTATCATCAATCAGGATGATCTTGTAGCCCTCTATGAAACCGGTGAGGGAAAGATACGGATCCGCTCCAAGGTCGAGGTTGAAAACGGGGACAACGGCCGCAAAAACCTTGTTATTACTGAGATCCCCTACACCATAGCCGGAAATAAAACAAAGCTGGTTGAAGGCCTTGCCTCCCTAATGAAGGACAAGGTATTTGATGAAATCTACGATATCCGTGACGAATCCTCCAAGGAAGGGATCCGTATCGTCATTGAGGTGAAGAAGGACCGTGATCTGGATAACCTATTAAATGGACTATATAAAAAATCCGGCATGGAGGATACCTATTCCGCAAACCTCCTGGCCGTTAAGGACCAGCAGCCCATCATATTTAATTTAAAATCCATCCTAAGCGAATTCGTCGATTTTCAGGTAGTGCTTTATACAAAGGAATACCAATACCTTCTGGATAAAGCCCAGAAACGCCTTGAGATCGTTGGAGGCCTGATTAAAGCAACGGATGTTATTGACTTAATTATCGAGATCCTCCGCGGCAGCTCCTCCATTAAGCAGGCGAAAAGCTGCCTGATCGAGGGTAATACGGTTGGGATCCGGTTCAAGTCCCAGGCCTCGGAGAATGAAGCAAAAAAGCTTGATTTCACCGAACGGCAGGCAGATGCCATCCTGGCGATGCAATTGAGCAAATTAATCGGATTGGAAATACTAAAGCTCCATGACGAGAACATCGAGCTGCTGAATTCCATCGAGGAATACAAGAAGATCCTCGGGAGTAACAAGGAGCTCTATAAGGTTATAAAATCAAAGCTGAGGGAATATAAGAAGCTCTTCCACAGGAACCGGATGACCATGCTCGCGAATGCTACAACGGCAGACTATGTAGAGGAAGTGAAGATTGAAGACATTTACGTCCTCATGGACCGCTTTGGGTATACCAAGTCCATTGACGCGGCGAGCTACACCAGGGCTTCCGAGGATAACCTGAAGGAATACGTCACTATTATACAGATGAAGAATACAGACCGCCTCTGTATATTCACGGCAGAAGGCAACATGTATCAGGTCAAGGCGGAAAATATCCCCCGCTGCAAGATGAAGGATAAGGGTCTCCTGATCCATAATTTATGTAAGCTGGACAAGGAAAACATAATCCTTGCCACCTCCTTTGAACAGCTCTTTGAAGCCCAGCTATTATTTACGACAAAGGCCGGTTTTATAAAGCAGGTCTCCGGGGCTGAATTTGAAACCAACAGATCCCAGATCAGCGCGACAAAGCTTGAGGAAAAGGACGAAATAATCAGCATCGGCCTGCTGAGCGCCAGCGAGGTGCTGGCCGGTAACCTGAAGGTTATTATATTAACGGAAAAAGGCTTATCCTTGGGCTTCCAGCTCTGTGAAGTAAGCGAGCTTAAAAAGACCAGCCGCGGGGTAAAAGCAATTACCCTGGAGAAGAATGATTCTGTGTGCTACGCAGTTGCACTTGATCCTAATGAAGAAACCTTCACCTATAACGAAAAGATCCTGAGCGCTAAAAAGGTACGGAACCGTAAGCGCGGCGATAAGGGGCAAAAGGCACAGCTGTCATAATTTCCTGTTATCATGGATTCCTGTTAAGAATAGGACAGAGGGGCTGCCTCAAAATGAATTTTTCATACAAGATATTTATGTTGGCCAGCAGCCAGAAACTATATCTTGTTGAATTCTTACATTTTGCGACAGCCCCTCATCAGTGTTACGTTTCCCTGCTATTTTCCTCTTGTGCAATTTAGGAAACTTTTTCAATCCAATCGGCAAAAGCAGCTAAAAATCCATTCAAAAACTCTTTGGTAGCTTCATTGCTTAACGCGCCATTTTCATCAATCAATGTGTGGTATGCGCCAATATACGCTTCTGGCTGAGCAAGGGTTAAAACATTGAGGAAGGCCAGCACCTGGCGTAAATGATGGTTTGCACCAAAGCCGCCAATCCCTCCGGGAGACTGGCTGATCACAGCACCCGGTTTGCCACTCCAAGCATTTGCGCCATAAGGCCGTGAGCCGATATCAAGCGCATTTTTCAGCGCTGCCGGAATGGAACGGTTGTGCTCCGGCGTAATGAACAGCACGCCGTCTAAAGCCTTTATTTCGTTGCGGACTGCTGTGTATTCCTTCAGCTCTTCGCCATCGTAATCCTGATTGTAAAGAGGGAGTTCTCCGATATCGATGGTCTTAAACACATACCCTTCCGGCGCGTGGTTTTTGACATAGTCTGCAATGCTTCCGGAAAAAGAGTTCTTTCTCAAACTGCCTGTAATGATTCCAATTGTCTTACTCATAAAAATACACCTCCTGATAATTAAATTATTTTAAAGTTACTGATTACATACCGTAAATCTTGTGCAGATAAACTGCGGATTTTCTATTTCATCCAAAATCGCAACCGCCATGGTTCCGCTTGTTACAACGGATTTGCCATTGGAAGAGGTTAGCAGCTGATCCTTTCCTAAAACAGGAACCGTAGCTTCTCCGGCAACAAATTCAGCCGAAGGGGATACTCCCACCCAGTTCACATTTTCAATGCCACGCAAAAAATTAAGGGCCTTATAAGCTTCCGTGGGAATGGAAATCCAGGACGCGGCGTCAGGAACAGTCTTCAGGGTGTCCAGAAACAGCTTGTCGTTTTCATCCAGCAGGCTGGCTGCGCCAAGAATGAAGAACAGCCTGGGGCTTTTTGTTTCGCGGAATAAACTAACCAGCTTTGCAGCCAGATCCAGATGCAAATATGCTTTAGCCGGAGCTGTTGCAAAAGCGTTTACAATGACATCAAAGCCCTCGAGGTCGGCTTTCGTTAAATCAAATACATCCTTATCAATTACTTTCACACCACTTCCTAACAAAGAAACGGCTTTATCCTTATGTCGAACGATCGCGGTGACCTCGTGTCCCCGTGCCACACCTTCTTTGTACAGGGCTGTGCCGGCCATGCCGGTTGCGCCGATAATTGCAATTTTCATATCACACCTCCTGATAGATTAAATAAATTCTTTTGTAATGTCGGCCAAAGTAATGGCAGACAGCTTCTCTTCCGTTGCAGTTTGTATATTGTCATATAAGTGTTTCAATGTTCCTTCTATCTTTGCCCCCACGGGGCAGTTGAGATTGGTGTTTCCGTGAATACTGAACAAATCCCGTTGGTCCTCCACTGCAAGAAAGACATCAAGAAGTGAAATATCCTCTGCTTTTCTTGCAAGGCCTGTCACACCAAGCTTAGTGCTCGTTTTAATTAGCTCTGCCTTTTTTAAACGGCTCATCAAGCGCCGGACAAGGGCGGGATTCGTATTAATGCTGGAGGCAATGTACTCTGATGTGATAGTTTGTGCCTCCATCAGTGCAATCACACTTAATATATGAATACTTACCGATAATTTAGATGAATACATGAGCGCCTCCTTTTGTAACCATTATAGTTACAAATAAAATATTTGTCAAGTACATAAATTGGATTTTTTAACATTTTTTATGAACTCCTGAATTTAAATACAACATACGAAAAGCAAAACGAGCGAACTTTTTCTTCTGCTTAGACATAAAAAACAGCTTACATACCTAGATACATCATCAAGTTATATAAGCTGTTAATTTATCATGTTTTATTTCGTGGAACCTACAGAGCTGGTTATATCGGAACTAATGCTCTCTTAGTGATCTTCTGATCCCTGTCCATAATAAGCATTTGCCCCGTGCTTCCTAAAGTAATGCTTGTCAAGTAAGTACTCGGATACCCTTGGTACCCTGGGATTTAGTGTCATAGTCTTATAGGCCATCTCTGCTACCTTATCTAATACCACTGCATTATATACAGCTCCGGCTGCAGTCTTACCCCAGGCGAAAGGCCCGTGATTTTTAACAACGATTCCCGGAATAGCCATGGCATCCTTATCTCCAATCGTTTCAACAATCACCAGACCGGTATTATGTTCATATGCCTCATTGATTTCCTGCTCCGTCAATTCACGTGTACAGGGAATATCTCCATAGAAATAATCCGCGTGGGTTGTTCCAAAGGCCGGTATTGACAAACCTGCCTGGGCAAAGGTTACTCCCCAGGTAGAATGGGTGTGGACCACGCCACCGATCTCAGGATAGGTCTTATACAGCACCAGATGGGTCGGCGTATCGGAGGAAGGCTTATAGTTGCCCTCTACTACATTTCCTTCAAGGTCAACTACTACCATGTCTTCCGCCTTCATTGTCTCATAGTCAACACCACTGGGCTTAATAACCACCAGCTTCTTTTCCCTGTCGATGCCGCTTACATTGCCCCAGGTATAGATAACCATACCCTTTGCGACTAAATCCATGTTTGCTTCAAAAACTTCTTGTTTTAATTTCTCCAGCATTTTTAACTCGCCTCCATAATAATATCAATGTGTGAATTGTGCTTTCAAGCCTTACCTGCAAGTTTTCCGTCTTTGCTTACAAGCCTTTTTGTCTTTGCCTTCAAGACTTTAGCCCGCATGTCTTTTGCAAGGCTACCCGCACTATTCCAGTGAGCGCAAAATACCTGATTTTAACAGCCTCAGGAAATGCCTGCGCATGTTCCATCGGCTCCCCCAGTTTTTAAGATCCGGTATACCAGAACTCAATTGAAAGCTTTTCGCTTTACTCTTTTAATATAAATGAATTGCTCTCCCTTTGCAATACCTTTCGACATAAACATAAAAAAGATTTCATTTGAAAAGGCTCCATTCTCCTTCTGGAAAAATGGAACCTCAAGAATCTGGTTATATAATAGCCCGATTTAATGACTCAATTTTAATTTTTATATTCATCTGATTTTATATTTATATCATTTTTATATTCATATCATTTTTTATATTCATACCCATACCATTTTTATTTTATATCGATTTATATATCCTTTTCACATGATTTTCCGATCCAGAAAATCCGTGGAGCGCCTGATGCTCTCCTTTGTCTTAGTAAAATCATATTTTAAAAAGGATTTGCCCTCTTCCTTAGCTCCTACTTCATCTGTTACATCCGTCAGCTTAAGTAAGGTCTCCAAGTTTCCGGCCATATTTACTAAATGGACCATGAAGTCTTCCAACTGCCCCTTTATTATCAAGGAATCCTGATTCACCAAGGTCGTTTCTAACCGGTAGGCTTCTTCGGCCAGGGATAAAGCTCCAATATTGCCAAGCATTTTCCTGAGGGTTTGTGTAACCATCCGCAGCCCCTCGTATTCCCCGGTATAGTGCATATTCTGGAGAATCGGTAACTTGGCCTTAATGCTCTTTAAAGTGGACAGTAACGCCTTGGTATAGTTATCCATATTTCCAAGAAAATAGCGGCTGCCAGAGTTATAATCAATCTCCGGAACACAGGAAAACAGCTCTCTCGTTACTTTTCCCCTCATCATGACCTCCATTACTTATATCTAAGGAACAGTGAAAACACGACAAAAAATATATTGGATAGATTTTAACACACCCATTCTATTTTGTAAACCCGCCATTCTTACTATCTTCCATGTTCTGCTATATTCTATCAAAATTATGACCATTTGCCCTGTTCTTTTTTACAGAATTCTTGCTATTATTAACAAAAATATTTTTATGTCAATGCATCCGGAAGTTTTTTATTATTTTCACTAGCATAATTGTGAAATTTGTTGTATTATGTATCTGCATTTCGAATGAGCCGATAGAAGCCGGCCAGGTTGCTACGAAGTAGCCAAAGCCACTAAAATCGGCAAAGCTGTTAATAAAATGGCTAAAAGCTAATAAACAGCTATGCTGCTACTGAATTAGCCAAAAAGCTAATAAAGCGGCTATACTGCTAATGAATTGGCTAAAAAGCTAATAAAGCGGCTATGCTGCTACTGAATTGTCTAAAAACTAATAAAAGCGGCTTTATGAACGCAAACTGTGAAGAATCGGTGTTATAGGAGGTTATTAAGTGGAAAAAGAATTAGTCATCGTACTTGACTTCGGCGGGCAATACAATCAGCTAATTGCCAGGAGAGTCAGAGAATGCAACGTATATTGTGAGGTACTGCCCTTCACAACCAGCCTTGACCGCATCAAGGAATTGAAACCAAAGGGAATCATATTTACCGGCGGTCCGGCCAGTGTATATGAGCCTGATGCTCCGAGCTGCGATCCTGGAATTTTCTCTTTAGGAATCCCTGTTCTTGGTATCTGCTACGGCTGTCAGCTTATGACCTACCTGTTGGCCGGCAAGGTGTCCAAGGCTCCGGTCAGGGAATATGGCCGCACCGAAATCAATGTAGCAACAGCATCCCGGTTATTCGACGGTGTATCCGAGAATACTATCTGCTGGATGAGCCATACTGATTATATTGAAAAGCCCGCAGCCGGCTTTAACATCATTGCGAAATCTGATTCCTGTCCAATTGCTGCCCTCGAAGACACCGAAAGAAATCTTTACGGTGTGCAGTTCCATCCTGAAGTA
>JARKQP010000351.1 GCA_029974875.1 Mobilitalea sp. | reverse complement strand
TATGAATACAACGGAACATGTAACAAATAACGGCAAAGGAACAACACGTATTCCCAATAAATTATCGGAAGAAAAATCACCCTATCTGCTCCAGCATATGTACAACCCAGTCAATTGGTTTCCCTGGGGCGCGGAAGCCTTTGAAAAGGCGAAGAAGGAAAACAAGCCCATCTTCCTTTCCATCGGCTACTCAACCTGTCACTGGTGCCATGTCATGGCCCACGAAAGCTTTGAGGATGAGGAAGTTGCCAGGCTCTTAAACGAAGGCTTTGTCAGCATCAAGGTTGATAAGGAGGAGCGCCCTGACATTGATACGGTATATATGACCATCTGCCAGGTCACTACCGGCTCCGGGGGATGGCCTCTCACCATCTTAATGACCCCTGACAAGAAGCCTTTTTATGCGGCAACCTATATCCCAAAGGAGCCCCAGTATGGGATGATAGGGCTTTGTGACCTCTTAAACCAGGTTAGGCTCCAATGGGAGCAGGATCCGGATGATATGCTTCGCACGGGAGCACAGCTGGCCGATATCATGAAGCGTGAGTTTGAAGCCTCCTCTGATAGTGCTGAGGTTACAAAGGATCTGATCAACCTTGCCGTCACCCAGCTTAACCAAAGCTTCGACCACGATTATGGGGGCTTTGGCAATGAACCGAAATTCCCTTCACCCCATAATCTTATGTTCTTACTTCGGCATGCAAAGCTGGAGAAGGATGAAAATTCACTGTTCATGGTGGAAAACACCTTAAAGCACATGTTCCGCGGTGGAATCTATGACCATATCGGCTATGGTTTTTCCAGATATTCCACTGATGCGAAATGGCTCGTCCCCCATTTTGAAAAAATGCTCTACGATAATGCCTTGCTGGCATTGACCTATACGGAAGCCTATCAATATACAAAGGATAAGCTTTATTTCGTTGTCGCCGAGCAGGTCCTTGAATATATCCGCAGGGAAATGACGGATGCCGAGGGAGGCTTTTATTCTGCCCAGGATGCGGACAGTGAGGGAGAAGAGGGGAAATATTATACCTTTACAACAGATGAGATTATAAATGTTTTGGGCCATGCGGAGGGCTCCTTCTTCTGTGAGTATTTTGATATTACTAAGGAGGGCAACTTTGAAGCCCGCTCCATCCCTAACCTGATCAAGTCCAAAGACTTTAATACGGATAACGAGAGGATCGTGCGGCTATGCAACGCCCTTTATGACTACCGCCGCGACCGTCATAAGCTCCATACGGATGATAAGATACTGACCTCCTGGAATGCTCTTATGATTACTGCCTATGCCACTGCAGGCAGGGTTTTCCAGACCATAGAATATATTGATACCGCAAAGCATGCCATGGATTTCATCAATTCCAGGCTGGTGAATGAGGAAGGCCGCCTTTTTGTCAGATACCGTGACGGTGATGCCGCTTTTGACGGCCACCTTGATGATTATGCCTTTTATTGCATGGCCTGCCTGTCCCTCTATGAGGCGACCTTTGAGGTTGATTACCTGAAAAGGGCAGCCTCCACCGCCTACCGTATGATACAGCTTTTCTGGGATGATAAATATGGCGGCTTTTTCCTAAATGCCCACGATTCTGAGCAATTACTATACCGTCCAAAGGAAGTATACGACGGAGCCATCCCTTCCGGTAACTCCGTAGCCGGTTACGTGCTCCGGCGCTTGGCTAATATTACCGCCAACCCGGATTTTATGGGGTTTGCCAATAAGCAGCTTCGCTTCCTTGCAGGGCAGGTAAAGGAATACCCGGCAGGACACAGCTTTTCCTTAATCGCCTTTATGCAGGCGCTCTATCCTACGAAGGAAATCGTATGTGTTGCCAGCAGGAATGCTTCCTCCCGCGCAAACGACAGATCTGCCTCCGATTTAGAAAACCATGAGGAATTATCCGACTATCTGTCACAGCAATTTGAACCAAATACAGTTGTATTGTTAAAAACAGACCAAAATATGGATGCCCTAAGCAAAATTGCCGATTTTACACAGGACTACCGCACAATAAACGATAAAACCACCTATTATATCTGCGAAAACCACCATTGCTACGCACCGACTAATGAATTGAACTGCTATAAGTAAGTCCGGCATAGTAAAAGAGCTGTCACGCTATAGTTTAATCTAATTTTCCCTGTGATAGTAAACAAGGCTGGAAGCTGCTGCATTGGGGCTATCCGGCCTTGTTCATCTAAAGTTATATAGAATAGAAATTCTTGAAGCTATTGAACCCACCAACTAAACTTGTTTTAAAAATTGCCTTAAAAAAAGTAGGATCCAAAGAATCCTACTTTTTTTAAAGCTGTAACGGTGCGAGAAAATATTCATAATCTTAAGCTGCCTGCATATAATACCGTGAGGTATTATGGCCATATTATTTGACGGTCCATAAATGCGAGGAGCTAGCTTTATGATCCAAGGCTACAATTTTAATTGGAACTATGAACCAACTGTTACCGACTATCAAATGTACCTTTTCCATCTGGTAATGGACCAGCATTGTGATGGTTACTATTACTGCCCTATTGCTGTCGCATCCCAGCAGCAGATCGGCATAAAGCACCGCTACTTGTGTATAGCAAAGCCTTGGGACAGCTTAAATTGCAGTTCCCATTTGGCTGAAATTGAAATATATAAACCTGTTGCCGGAAATCCATATGCGACCATCTTATTCCGCATTGATTTTAACGACATGTTCTTTCAGCATTTTTAAAGGGCACCATATTACTATATGTACTATTATACTTTCCGCGGCTATTCTAAAGCATTACAATTCCATAACTAATTCCTTTATATAACTTGCGGCCTTCTTTACCATATTCTGCTGTACACTTTGTAGCCGGTTAGTGGTATGTGTCCTGCTGTTTTTAAAATGTATGTCCATAACTCCGCTGCAGCCATTTCCCTTAACTGCATCTAAATTAATACCTCTTCCATAGCCTGCGCTGCGGTTGCTGACATATTTATTCGCAGCCTTGGAGTCAACTCCTGCATGGGGCATTGCCGTCATGGAGCCTGCTATGACATAGCCGTTAATTTCAACAACTACAGCTCTCCTCTCCCAACTAAAGCCTCCCCAAATATCTTTGATGACTCCCGTATCCTTCTTGGTGAGGGGTTCAACATCTGCGTGGTTCGTTCCATAGGTTCTCTTAACCTGAAAGGATTTTCCCGTATCAACATCAGTGACCAGAGCCACTTCTCCTCTGTTCCATATGCTTCTAACCTGCTTAAACCAATCCAGGTCTCCAAGCATGTTACCGGAGGTACCAACTGACATTAATGTACTTATCAATTTACTTACTGGAGCTTCGGCTTTTTTCGCCACTGCAGTTACCTGCTCTGCTTGCCCCTCTTCAGTTACCTGTTCCGCTTCTCCCTCCGCAGTTACCTGCTCTGTTTGTACCTCCACAGTTAGCTGCTTTGTTTGTACCTCTGCACTTTTGTCACTTTCAGCACTGTTCTTTCCCTCAATAGCTTCATTTAACAGAGCCAATGTTTTCTTTCCTACAATACCGTCGGCGGCGGTTCCATTATCCTTTTGGAAGCGTTTCACTGCTGTTTTTGTAATATTTCCATAGTAGCCGGTCAGCTTACTATATTTAAAATATCCTAATTCCTTTAAAGCTGACTGGACCGTCTTCACCTCACTACCTCTGGAACCACTCTTTAATATTGTTGCCGCAGATGCGCTTACCGGTGTTGTAACCATAAATGCTGCCATACAAATTGCTGCCATTTTCATAAGTAATCTGTTTTTCATTTTTGTTCTCCTAGCTTTTTGTAATTCCTTATTTTTTCTCATTTGTATGGTATGTTATGGGCTAATTATATTACACATGTATTAACAAGTCAATGCATAATTTAACATTTATGTAATATTTATTTTATAATTATGTAATAAATGGTAACCTAGGAAGCACCTGGAATAAAAGTTAAGGCTATCCAAAACAAGCAAAATACAAGCATTATCAGCCTGTACTTCTTATTTTGGATAGCCTCCACACCGGATTATTATTTTATTTTCTCCTGACATTGATATTCTACTATAGTAGAGCAAAATCCATTACCACATGCATCCCTTTGCATCTATCTTACATCATCAGCTCATTTACTTTTTTAATCAGCTCTTCCAGCTGCGCCAGCTCCTCTTTAGAAAACTTTTCACGGATATTGCCCATTAATTCTGCATTGAAGGAAGCATTTACTCCATAATTCTTCGAAAACTTATCTGTTACCTCCAGAAAATATTCTCTTCGGTCATCCAGGGATAATACCTTTCTGACATATCCCTTGCTGATTAAATTACTGACACGGTAGGTCGCATTGGGCTGTGAAATATTCACAAAGTCAGCAAATTGGCGCACCGTCGGCCTGTTTAACAGAAAAATCGCTTCTACACAATAGGATTCTGTCGGGCTCAGACTGTCTTTTTCATCACTAACACCGGAAAACAGATTCTTACAATAATTATTGCGGAATTTGTAATATAGCTTTTCGAATTCTTTTTCTAGCATATACGTTTTCTCCTATCACTTTTCCTTGATAATTTAATTTAAAATTGTAAAGCATGGTAGCTAATGCAGAATTTTATTATATGAATTCCCACCATCTTATTCTATCAGAGATTTCACATATATTCCATAAAGAATCTTTTTTCGTCATATCTCTACATTAATATCTTCATCCAACTGCTTCCAGCTTAGCAAAAAAGTATACAGTATGTACAGTCCAAAAATATCCAGCCCGGGTAAAAAAGAACTTTGACATTAATACATTCATATGTTAGAATCAAAATGTTATATGAATCTTATTCTATGTATTTTAATTGAAAGGACGGTTTTGATGTCGGTATTAACTGTAAAAGAGGCTTGTGCTAATTAGTACAAAAAAATATTAAGTGGGGTACCTAACTACCTTTTTATTTGTGTACCCAGCTTTCTACCTTTACAGTAAATACTCAAAATTGTCTTGCTATAGAGAGAGTGCAATCTTTACTTTAACTCCAAGGCATAATAGGTAGCTTCCTGTTATGCTTTTTTTGTACCCCTCTCCTGGGACACATCTGAAAACTCATGGCAGCTTTCAGCTATACCCTCCCTTAGCTTTAAGACAAATGCCCACAGGAGTATTCTGCCCAAACGTATTGGTAGGCTAACTGTGGGCTATTATTATGTAATTAAAACATTGGAGGTTTCATCATGTTTGAAAAATCAATGCTCTCATTAGAGTTTAACAAAATACTGGCCATGCTAAGTGATAATGCAATATCCGAGCAGGCCCGGCAAAAACTTAAGGAGCTCAGACCTTATTTAAGCGAGCGGGAAGTAACCGCAAAACTAAAGGAAACAACGGAAGCACGTAGGATATTAGACACGGTAGGCTCAGCACCTCTGGCGGTGATGAAGGAGGTTCCCATGCTGCTGGAGCTTTCGGAAAAAGGAGCTATGCTCCTCCCTGAGCAGCTTACCGAAATCAACTTATTTATTAATGCCTGCAGACGGATGAAAAGCTTTTTAAAAAAAGCGGAATCACTGCAGGTGGATATCGCTGCCTATGGCGGCTCCATCAACGAATTATCCGGCCTGTACCAGGAAATAGAGCTCGCCATCAGAAACCACATTGTCGATGACGGAGCTTCAAAGGAATTAAAGGATATCCGTAAGAGGATGGAACAAATCCGGTCCGATATAAGATCCAAGCTGGAGAACCAGCTGCGGAGCAAAAAGGAATGGTTTACCGACAGCTATGTGTCAACAAGGAACGGGCACTTTGTACTTCCGGTAAAACGGGAATTTAAGCACATGGTCAGCGGGACTGTCCACGATATCTCTTCCACCGGATCAACTTATTTTATAGAGCCGGTCTCTGTTTCAAAGCGGAAGGATGAACTCTCCCTGCTTGAAATTGAAGAGAGCAACGAGGAGAGAAGAATTTTATACGTCCTATCCGCCCTTGTAAGTGAGAACGGGGTCAATATCCGCTTAAATATCGAGGCCATGGAAACCCTCGATATCATATTCGCTAAGGCAAAGCTCAGCCTGGATATGAAAGCAATCCCTCCAAAAATTAACACGGAGAGAGCAATAAAAATTGTGGAGGGCAGACACCCCCTGATAAAACCTGCCGAATGCGTCCCCCTTAATTTCTCTATCGGTGGAGGGATACGGGGAATCATAATCACAGGGCCGAATACGGGAGGTAAAACCGTCGCCTTAAAAACCATCGGCCTATTTCAGCTTATGGCCCAGAGCGGACTCCATGTACCCTGCGAGGCTGCCGATTTATGCCTGAACAATGTAGTTCTTTGTGATATCGGCGATGGCCAGAGCATAACGGAGAATTTATCCACCTTCTCTTCCCACATCACCAATATCATCGGCATTTTAAACCAATCCGACCAGGATAGCCTGATCCTGCTTGACGAGCTGGGCTCAGGTACGGATCCGGCTGAGGGTATGGGTATCGCCATCTCCATCCTGGAGGAATTAAAATCCAAGGGCTGCCTCTTTGTAGCCACTACCCATTATCCTGAGGTGAAGGATTATGCGGAGCATACCGAAGGTCTTCAAAATGCAAAAATGGCCTTTGACCGTGAGACCTTAAAGCCACTGTACCAGTTAGAAATCGGATCGGCAGGAGAAAGCTGCGCCCTTTATATCGCAAAGCGCCTCGGCCTCCCGTCCCATATGCTGGAAAGGGCTTACTCGGAAGCCTATCTCCGGGAAGGAGCGTTAAAACACACCCCGCCGGATAAGGATTTCCTGCAAGAGGATCCGATACCCCTTCCCGGTGGCAGCCCCCAGAAAATAATACCCGCAAAAATAGAAAAGGCTTCTCCCCAAAAACCGGCCGGAACCCGCAGCCAGCGTTTTCAGATCGGTGACAGCGTAATGGTGTACCCCCAGAAAAAAATCGGCATTGTATTCCAGCCCTCGGATGAAAAGGGGCTGGTGGGAGTCCAGATACAGCATAAGAAGGAATTTATTAACCATAAGCGCTTACAGCTTAAGGTGGCTGCCAGTGAAATGTACCCCGCTGATTATGATTTCTCCATCATCTTTGACAGCGTCGCAAATCGTAAGGCGAAGCACAGGATGGATAAAGGCCACCAGGAAGACCTGCAGATTGTATATGAGAAGCTTCCATCTAAGAATTAACGCCCAAGCTGATATTCAAATGAAAGCTACCGGATAAATTATGAAACCTTCTTAAATTTTAGGATATTATCCTGTTTTTTGGAAAACAATAATGCTGGAGGTGTTAATATGATCACAAACGTACAATTAACAACGAAGGAAAAATTTCTTCTGGAAGACGCCAGAACACACGAGGAGCAATGCGTCCTTAAATATGGTAACTATTCAAAATTAGCAGTTGATAAACAATTAAAATCCTTATTCAGTAACCTTCAACAAAAGGAAAAGGAACATCTGCAGACAGTTAACGAGCTGCTCAGCGGTAAGGTACCGTCCATGAGCGGTGGCCAAAGCGGCGGCGGTCAAGGCTCCCAGAGTCAACAAACCCGTGCATCTGCAGACGCACAGCAGGCCTCTGTCAACCAAGCCAGCAGCGGCTCCAACATATTCCAGGCCTCGGATAAGGATCTGTGTACGGATATGTTGGATACCGAGAAATATGTTTCCGGAACCTACAATACCGCCATTTTTGAATTCAAGGATGCCCCCGTAAGAGATGTGCTAAACCATATCCAGACAGAGGAACAAAAACACGGCGAAGCCCTCTTTGCCTATATGCAGAGCAAGGGAATGTATACCCCCAAATAAGGAAGGGAATCAGAAAAGAAGGTTTATCATTTCAGCCGGATATGCTTGAAATGATAAACCCTCTTTTTTTATTCTCCTGCTATTCTTTATCATATTCGGCAAGAAGGCTCCTGCCTCTAAGGTAGTGGGATGAATTGCCACAAAGCTCTTGCAATAATATCCAATTCATGACATACCATCAAGTGTTCCCTAACAATTTTCTATAATGCTTCCCATATTCAAGTACGCTGTTTTTCCATGAGAAATCCATCCTCATTCCGTTCTCAATATATTGCCTCCACTCCGGTGAATAATAGGCTGTGACCGCCCTCTCCATCTCTTTTGCCAGAGCCTGCCCGCTCCAGTTCTCCATGTGGAATCCTGTAGCCATATCCATATCCTGTCCGCGGGGAATCACCGTATCCCTTAAACCACCTACTGGATTCACTATAGGCACTGCCCCGTAGCGCATGGCGTACATCTGTCCCAGCCCGCAGGGTTCAAACAAGGAAGGCATTAAATAAATATCTGCCGCCGCGTAGATCTGTCTGGCAAGGGATTCACTATAGCAAAAATCTGCAACAATATTTTCACCATAGGTAGATTTAATGCCCGACAGTATTCCCTGATAATAGGGATCTCCTGTGCCAAGAATGATCAGCTGGTAGGTGTTTAGCTTTGAATAGCTGATTGCTTTTAGCAGGATATCTATCCCCTTCGCATAATCCAGCCTCGTCACCATCGCCATCAGGGGAATATCCTGGTCAGGCAGGCCATATAGGTTCCTCAGATAGGTGCGGTTCTTCCTTTTCAGCTCGGGATGCTCCACATCATAGGGACATGGGATCAGCATATCCGTCTGTGGATTATAATATTCCATATCAATCCCATTCAGGATTCCCGCCATATGGTCCCCACGCTCCTTAAGCAAGGCGGACATTCCGTGGCTGTTCTTCTCCATCCTAAGCTCTTTTGCATAGCCCGGGCTTACTGCTGTAATCAGATCCGCATATATGATACCTGCTCTCATAAAGTTAAGCCATTCCGGATATCCCAGCCGGAGCTTCTCGGTTTCAGACAGGGCTCCCTCCAGGTACGCTGCAGGGACAAAGCCCTGATAAGCAATATTGTGGATGGTATATACCGATTTTATGCCGGGAAACTCCTTCTTTAACAGCAGTGGGAGCATTCCCATATGCCAGTCATTGACATGCACAATATCCGGTTGGAAAGAGGTATTCTTTAGCATCTGGACAACTGCCCTGCAAAAAAAGAAGAAACGCAAGCCATCATCCTCATAGGCATAGACCCTATCCCTGTGAAAATACCGGTCATTGGAAATGAAATACGTCGGAACCCCCTCCGCCCCCGGATCCTTCTTCAGGACACAGGTCTCATAGCCTTGGCCCATAGGGACGGGGTAGTCGGTAACATACTGTAAGCTGCATCTTATACATTGATATAGCGGCATTACCCTTACTACCTCATACTCGCCAGTTTCCATTAATGCTCTCGGGAAGCTCCTCCCTACCTCACTAAGGCCGCCCACATGGGCATAGGGTGCAATTTCTGCCGATACATATAAGATTTTGGTTTTATGCTTCATCCTGCCGTTTCCGGCACCAGTGTATGGTACAGCTCCATGTACTTTCCTGCTGAGCTCTGCCAGCTAAAGTCACAGGACATGGCTGCCTTCCTCAGCTTATTCCGCAGGGTCTTCTTCCGGCATACCCCTGTCGCACGGCGGATGGTATAAAGCATATCATGGGCATTATAGTTTGCAAAGCTAAAGCCATTACCTTCTCCTGTAGCTTCATTGTAGGATATTACCGTATCCTTAAGTCCTCCAGTCTCCCTCACAATCGGAAGGGTTCCATATCTTAAGCTGATCAGCTGCCCCAGGCCACAGGGCTCAAACAGGGACGGCATTAAAAATAAGTCTGACGCTGCATATATTTTATGGGCAAGCGTATTATCAAACCGGAGGTTAGCCGACACCTTTCCTGGATAACGCTGGGTTGCCTCCCAAAACATATGCTCATACTTACCGTCACCGGTTCCAAGCACCACAAACTGTACCTCTTCCTCCAATATTTCATCCAGTACGCAGGAAATCAGATCCAATCCCTTCTGGTCCACCAGCCTTGAGATAAGCCCAATTACGGGGATCTTTTCGTCCACGGTCAGTCCCAGCTCTTCCTGTAAAGCAACCTTATTCGCGTCCTTGCCTGCCAGCTTTGTCTTCGTAAAGGTCTGGTAGATCAACGGATCCTTCGCCGGATTAAATTCCTCATAGTCGATACCATTGATAATTCCCCACAGCTCATCGCTACGCGCATTCAGCAGGCCATCCAGCTGCTCCCCATAGAAGGGATATTTGATTTCCTCCGCATAGGCATGGCTTACCGTGGAAAGAAGATGGGAATAGGTTAAGCCTCCCTTCATAAAGCTGGCACTTTGGAAGAACTCCAGCTTATCCTCCGTAAAGTAATCATCACTGAGGGAGAACCATTCCTTCATCTGGTCGATCCCACAGATTCCCTGATATCTTAGGTTGTGGATCGTGAATACAGTCTTGATGGGACGGTACAGCTCCAGATGGCGGTAATGGGCCTCTAGTAATACTGAGACCATTCCTGCCTGCCAATCATGGCAATGCAGAATATCAGGGGTAAAGTCCAGATAGGGAATTGCCTCCAGCACAGCCTTGCAAAAGAATGCAAAACGTTCACCGTCATCCCCAAATCCATATAACCCATCCCGGTTAAAATAGAATTCATTGTCTATAAAATAATAGGTTACCCCATTGTAGTCCGCTTCCTCGATACCACAATAAAGGTTTCTCCAGCCCACTCCCACATAAATCGAGCATTTATTTATAATACTCTCGCGGAGCTTGGACGAAATTGTGCCATACTTTGGCATTATTACCCTAACCTCTGCCCCCTGCTTGATCAGGGCACTCGGCAGTGAGCCTAATACATCCGCAAGTCCCCCGGTTTTTGCAAAGGGCGCTGCTTCAGATGCAACCATTAAGATTTTCATTTTGTCTCCTCCTTTCAATCTATAACACCGCATGTTTGCGGATTACGACCGGATAATTCTTCTGCCCCATCAGGCGCTTTCCTTTCCGGACAATCACGTTTTTATCAAGAATGACATTATCCAGGATAACCCTTTCCTGGATCTCCGTATCCTGCATAATAATGCTGTCCCTGATATAAGCGTTCTTCCCTACCTTCACGCCCCGGAACAGGACACAGTTTTCCACCACTCCATCTATGATGCAGCCATCCGCCACCAGGGAATTTATGGCGGAAGCATTTTTCCCGTATCTGGCCGGAACCTCATCCTTAACCTTGGTATATACTGGGCCCGATTGCTCAAACAGGCCATGGAATTTTTCCGGCTCCAGCATCTCCAGATTTGTCTTGAAGTAGGAATCGATGCTATCAATCTTTGCAAGGTATCCCTCATGTTCAAAGCCAAGAATCCTCAGCTTATCCAGGTTCCGCAGTAGAATATCCTTGCTGAAATCATATTGGCCTCTTGCCGCACACTCTTCCACAAGGTACTCAAATAATTTTTTGTCAATGATATACATTTCCATTGACACTTTATCCGACATTGGGACAGAAGGCCTCACCTCAATATCCCATACCCGGTTATTTTCATCCGTCCTAAGCAGCGTATGTCTGGACAGCTCTTCTTTGGTTACACTCTTATCCTCTTTATATATTATGGTTATATCCGCCATATTTTCCTTATGGAACTCTATTGCCTTGTGGAAGGTAAGACTGCAGACCATGGAGCTTCCAGTGATTAATATATGGCTTTGGGGGCTTCTGCGGATATATGACATATTGCTGTGAAAGGCATCCACCTCCCCCCGGTACCAGCCCGTATTGTCATGGCTGACGTAAGGCGGGAGGATGAACAAGCCTCCGCTTTTACGGTCCAGGTCCCATTGCTTGCCGGAATCCAGATGGTCCATTAAGGAATGGTAATTATTTTGCGTTATGATCCCGACATTCGTGATTCCTGAATTAATCATGTTCGAAAGCATAAAATCAATTACCCGGTACCTGCCGGCAAAGGGCAGTGCCGCAACAGACCGGCGCAGGGTGAGCTCCTGAAGGCTTATATTGCTGTCACCTGTATAGATAATCCCCATCGTATCTCTCATAGCATAAACCTCCTTATTTAGATAACTGCCTGATAAGCCAAAAAATTCTCAGAGTCAACCATGACTCCCTTATCCAGCCTATAACCGGAAGGCAATGTCAGATTCTCCCCAATGACAGTGATGTCCTTCCCTCTTCTTTTTGGTTTTTCCTCGCCGTCCCCGGAATAACCGATATAACAATTGTCGCCAACTACTGTATTTTCCGCAATAATAGCACTTTCAATGACTGTATTTTCCCCAATTTTAACATTTGGCATTAATATTGAATTATGAACCCTGCTTCCCTTACCGACCGTAACTCCCGCGAACAGCACCGAGTGGTTCACATCACCGTAGATCATCCCGCCCTCAGTGATGATGCAGCTTCTTACATTAGCTCCCTTTGCAATATAATGGGGCGGCTCTACCGGATTTCTGGAATATATTTTCCACCCCGGGTCATAGAGGTCAAGCTCCGGTGTCTCCTCCAGCAGATCCATATTAGCCTCCCACAGGCTCCGTATGGTACCCACATCCCTCCAATAGCCCTTGAAGGGAAATGCATACATTCTATCCCCATCCCTTAACATCCTTGGGATGATATCTTTTCCAAAATCATTGCAGGAGCCTGAGCCTTTTTTATCCGCCAGTAGATTCTGACGCAGCTTTTTCCAGTTAAATATGTAAATACCCATGGAGGCTTTATTGCTGATTGGATTTTTCGGCTTCTCAACAAACTCATAAATCTTGCTATCCTCATCCGTGTTCATGATACCAAAACGGCTGGCATCCTCCCAGGGCACCTCAAGAACCGCGATAGTTACGTCTGCTTCCTTTTCCTCATGGAAGGACAGCATTGCACTATAATCCATCTTATAGATCTGGTCACCTGAAAGAATCAGGACATATTCCGGGCTGTATGCCTCAATAAATTCAATATTCTGGCTGATTGCATTGGCTGTTCCCGAATACCATTCCCCTGCCGTCTGCTTCATATAGGGCGGTAAAATCGTTACACCTCCGTTAAGCCTGTCAAGATCCCAGGGCTGGCCGATTCCAATATAAGAATTCAGCTTCAGCGGCTTATACTGGGTCAACACACCGATGGTATCGATCCCCGAATTGGTACAGTTACTCAGGGGAAAATCGATGATCCGATATTTCCCCCCAAAGGGTACTGCCGGTTTTGCCGTGTTTTTCGTCAGTACACCCAATCTGCTTCCCTGGCCTCCGGCAAGCAACATGGCGACACATTTTTTAGCTACCATATGTTATACCTCCTTAAATTAATACCTGCTTTACTCCTCCTCCGGCTTCGTCCTTTTACGGACCGGTCTCACTGCCCTATAGAACACGATTGAGAGCGGTGGCAATGACAGCTCTATGGACTGCTCATAATTATGGCAGGGCACCGCTTCCGGTATGATGATATCCTCCCTCAGCCCGCCGGTTCCTCCATATGCCGTATCATTAGAATTAAAGACCTCCTCAAAGCCCTTTTCCTTCGGGACTCCAATCCGGTAATTCGGTCTTGGTACGGGTGTAAAATTAATTACAATAATGGTGTAATCCTTCGCTTTTCTCCCC
This sequence comes from Mobilitalea sp., assembly GCA_029974875.1. The sequence goes on along the minus strand of JARKQP010000351.1, from coordinate 2,210 downwards.
TTGCGAAGGAAAGCCAGCAGACTTTCATTATAATCATCGGGACTGATCCAGCTGTAGCCGCCCCAGCCGTCATCATCCTCCCACAGGCTCGGCGTCTTTAAATAAAAGTGGTTTAAGGCTTTGACATAAGCCTGCATTTTTTGGTGCATTTCATATTCTAATAAAAACCAATCCAGTTGGTCATCATATTTCCATTCAATAAATTGTCCAAACTCCCCTCCCATAAAGGTGAGCTTATTTCCCGGATGGGCCGCCATATAGCCAAATAAGGTACGCAGGCCTGCAAATTTTTGCGGGTAATCCCCCGGCATCTTATCTAACAGGGAATGCTTGCCGTGTACCACCTCGTCATGGGATAAGGGCAATACGAATTTTTCAGAAAATGCATAGGTTAAGGAAAAGGTCAGCAGGTTATGGTGCCATTTCCGGTGAATCGGGTCACAGGAACAATACTTTAAGGTATCGTTCATCCACCCCATATTCCACTTATGGGTAAAGCCAAGCCCCCCACTGCTGGTCGCTGTCGTAAGCAAGGGCCAGGTACTGGAGTCCTCAGCAATCATCAGGGTATTCGGAAATACCCCACAAACTGTTTCATTCAGCCGCTTGATAAAATCCGCCGCCTCTAAATATTCTCTTCCACCGTACTTATTCGGCAGCCAATCTGTTCTTTCATAATCCAGGTACAGCATGCTTGCAACCGCATCTACCCGGAAGCCGTCCACATGATAATATTCCAGCCAGAAGATAACATTGGAGATCAGGAAGCTCTGGACCTCCGGTCTTTCATAATTAAATATGTAGGTTCCCCACTGGAGATGCTCTCCCCTTCTTGGGTCAGGATGCTCATATAACGGGCTTCCGTCAAATCTTGCCAGACCATGCGCATCCTTCGGGAAATGCCCCGGAACCCAGTCAAGTATGACCCCGATTCCCTTCTGGTGGCATTTATTAACCAGGTACATGAAATCCTTCGGTGCCCCATACCGGCTTGTTGCCGCATAATAGCCTGTAATCTGGTATCCCCAGGAGCCGTCAAAGGGGTGCTCCATGACCGGCATCAGCTCGATATGGGTGTAACCCATGTCAATTACATAATCGATCAGTTCATCCGCAATTTCACGGTAACTGGAATAGCTGCCATCCGGACGGCGCTTCCAGGAGCCCAGATGGACCTCATAGATGGCCATTGGCTTATTGTTCAGCTTTCCATCCCTTTTTTTCTGTTGCCAAGCCTTGTCCTTCCAGGGGAATCCCTCCATATCATATACAATGGAGGCTGTCTTTGGCTTCTTCTCCGCATAATAAGCGTAGGGATCCGATTTATACAGGATCTCTCCTGCAGCGGTTCCAACTGCATATTTGTACATCTGGTTCTCTGCCAGCCCGGGAATAAACACCTGCCACACCCCGGAAGGGTTCACCTTACTCATAGGATTTTTCTCAGTATCCCATTCGTTGAAATCTCCTACCACGCTGACCCATTCTGCATTCGGCGCCCATACGGAGAACCTGACACCGTCCTCCTTATCCTTTGTAACCAGATGCGCTCCCAGCAGCTTATAGCTTTTATAGTTTGTTCCCTGATGAAAAAGATAAACCTGTTCCTCTGTAATCGTACTTTCCATGCTCCTTACTGTCATAGCACCAACCTCTCCTTTTCTTCCGTCTGTTTCTACCGATAGTTACCTGTTACCTGTGAGCCACATCTTTACAACATTGAAATTATATGAGAGTTTTTAAATTTTATGACTAAAAAATAAATTCCTTTTAACGATATCTTTTTCATAATTATACCACATTATTTTCCTGACATACAGACATTTCACGAAATTTATTATTTTGTTAACAATTATCAAGTTAATTTTTTGTGCAATTTACACAATTTAATTGCCATTTAATGTAACAAGCAGAAAATAATGCATGATGGCATTTTTTTGGATTACATAAGATATTTCCATTAAGAAAATCGTAAGATCTACAGCACCAAAAATGCCGCCTCCAACCTTTACTTTTAAACCTCCTCACATTATAATTAGATTCAGTTTTAAATTCCAACCAGATTATTCCGGAGGTAGCTGCAATGAAAAAACGTAAGACCATTTTCTTTTCTCTCCTATTACTGCTCCTGTTAATCATACTTGCAGCAGCCATATTAATTTCCACCCACTATAGAAAGGCGGCTGATACTTCTGCCGGCCAGGAGGGCA
>JARKQP010000348.1 GCA_029974875.1 Mobilitalea sp. | reverse complement strand
ATTGCAAGCTGTTCTGTCTTTACTGTTTTTGTGGTGTATCCGTTAAACGGATACGGTTCGTGATGCCTTACGGCATCAATGAAAATCTATTTCTGGATCCCATGTGGGAGACCCATATTTTTAGAATTTTCAGGGTTGTTTCACTGTTCAATTATCAAGGTTCATATCACTTGCATCCCTTTATTTTCAAGGCTTGCAGGCTTTTTTCTCTTTCGCTGGCCTAGCGGCTCGCCGCGTCAGCAAAATGAAGTATATCATCTCCCAAAGAGAATGTCAACAACTTTTTAAAACTTTTTTTCTAACATGACTTTTTTATACTTTTTTCATGCAACTCCTAGTTAAAGTACTTCCCTGATGAGGTGCACTGCGCCTATATCCAGCTGAATTAAAAAACTTTCATTTTTCATATAAAGCTTCCCGGCATTTTATCATACCAAGTGGGTATGCCCTTTGCAAAGCATACCCACCCTTCCATATCGATATGATAACAAATCCAATTCCTCTTACCAGTCCGATATTCTCTCCTCCATGGGATCCACAGTAAATGCCATTGCGTTGCAAAGCTTCATCAGCATTTCTGCCTTGAGTCCAACATCCTCCTGGGATTCCCACAGATTATTCCTCTCCTCCGAATCCTTCTTTAGGTCATACAATTCTCCTTCATTGGTACTGTGAACTGCCACAAGCTTATAGCGCCCGTCATACACCATTGTACACTGTGCAGTCGGGTTCTTGTGCCAAGGCATGGAATTATAGTACTCTGAATAGACGTATTCCTTGTGGACATTAAGCGCAGCCTTTCCTGTCAACAGGCTCCAGAGGGACTTTCCCTGCATCTGTGGCTGTGGAGGAAACGAGCAAGCCTCCACCAGTGTCGGTGCAAGATCCATCAGCTCCACCAATGCCCCGCTCCTTTTCCCTTTCAGTATTGCTCCCGGGCATGACAGAATGAGCGGCACTCTGACGGCTCCCTCATAAAAATACGGTCCTTTTAAATACAAACCGTGGTCTCCCAGCATCTCCCCATGATCGGACGTAAAAATCACAATGGTATTTTCCAGCTGGCCCAACCGTTTTAAGGTATCCATCAGCCGCCCGACCTGATGGTCAATCAGCTCAACCATCGCATAATAGGATGCTTTCATCAGCCGATGCTCATGCGGGCTCATATTGTCATAGACAATGGCCGCATTATTGGAGTCATGATTATTGTATGCCGCTTTATGATCGACCTTCTGGAAATATGGTTTCTGTTCCAGCTCTCCTTCGTGGTAATTTGGCAGAGGCAGAGAATCCAGGCGCTCCAGATAGGGCTCCAGATATGCCCGCGGAGGATCAAAGGGATGATGGGGGTCATAGATATTCAAGGAAAACATCCACTGGTTTCCATATTCCGCGTTAGCCTCTATAAAGTTGATTGCCTTTTCCGTACACCAGGTAGTCTGATGGTATTCCTCATCCATTCCATATTGGACGAGTTTGGAGCCTTCTATATCACTCGAATGAAAACGCTGCCCTCTTTCCCTCAGCCACTGGAAATACTCGTGAGTCGCCCACCCATCATGTCCTCCATGGGACCAATGAAACACGGAATAACCGTCATCTACCCTCTCTTCCATCGCCTTGCACACAGCCGGGGAACAGGGATTTAAATGGAGCTTCCCTGACAATCCGCATACATAACCGTTTTCATCAAAAATACGGCTGATCAGTTTTTCATCTGTTTTGAATCTCTGCCCGTTTTGACGGCACCTGGTCGTCCGGGGATATCTCCCGGTCAGGAAGCTGGCCCTGCTGGGAGTACAGGTAGGATTCTGGCAATAGGCCTGCTCAAACAGCACTCCATTTTCAGCCAAGCGGTCCAGATTCGGCGTATGAATAAATTGGTTCCCATAACACCCCAGCGTGTCTCCCCGTTGCTGGTCCGTGCAAATCCATAATACGTTATATGGCATTTTTTTCTCCTTTCTACCACCATTTGATTAAATCCGTAATCCTGTTCCTAAGCTTAACAAATTCCGGATCCGCAATATCTCTTGGACGTTCAAAATCATCCATCACACATTCCTTGATTGAGGTTGGTTTATTCGTCAATACCAAGATCCTGTCTCCCAGATAAACCGCTTCTTCAATATTGTGTGTAATAAAAATTACCGTAGTGTTCGTCTGCTTGCAGAGTCTGATTACTTCATCCTCCAGCTTAAACCTGAGGTTAATATCCAACTGGCCATATGGCTCATCCATGAGAAGCAGCTCAGGCTGTGTGGCAAATGCCCTTGCAATTACCACTCTTTGCAGCATACTGGCGGATAACTGTTTAGGATAATAGTCCTCAAAGCCTTTGAGCCCTACCAGCTCAATTGCATCATTTACCTTTTTGTCCACATCAATTTTATCTTTTTTTATCTCTAAGCCAAACTTGACGTTTTGCCTTACCGTCAGCCACTCCATTGCTGAATATTCCTGGAAAATATAAGTGATATTATGTTTTTTTAAATCGATTATCTCTCCATTAAACAAAATACTGCCCGATGTCGGTTCATAGAGTTTTGTAAGGCTATTCAAAAATGTAGTTTTACCGCATCCTGTAGGTCCTACGATGCATAGGAATTCTCCGCTATACACGTCGAAGGATATGTCATCCAGCACCAAAAGATCTCCAAACTTCTTCGTAAGATTCTTAACCTGAATTTTGACCGGTCTCTCCATATATACACTCCTCCTATGCGTTTTCATCCATATATTTCGTGATTTCTTTCCTCAGCTTCAGGAACTCCGGATCCATGATATTTCTTGGCCGCGGAAGAGAAATCCTGTATTCTGCCGTAATTTTTCCCGGACAACTGGAGAGCAGTATGATCCTGTCTGCAAGGTATAAAGCCTCTTCAATATTGTTTGTCACAAACACTACGGTTCTTTTCTGCTGATTCCATATCTGTTCCAGTGATTCCTGCATCATATATCTTGTCTGTGCATCCAAATGTCCGAAAGGTTCGTCCATCAGGAGCACATCCGGGTTACTGCAATAGGCTCTCGCAATTCCGACTCTCTGCTTCATGCCTCCTGAAAGCTGGACGGGATAGCTCTTTTCAAAACCATTCAGTCCCACCAGGTCAACAAAATGCTGCACTTGCTTCCTGCGTTCCTTTATGTCCTCATTCCGTACCTTTAACCCAAATTCCACATTGCCCCATACCGTAAGCCACGGAAACAGCGCCATCGTCTGATACACTACAGCCCGACTGTGATCCGGCTTTGTAATTTCCTTTTCATTATGTACGATCTTACCCACCGTACATGGTTCAATGCCTGCAAGCATGTACAGCAGCGTCGTTTTTCCGCACTGACCGGGTCCGAATATTACCAGGAATTCATTTTCTTCTACCTCAAACGATAAATCATCTAAAACCTGAAACTCAGATTTTTTTATTGCAAAGGATTTTGACACATGCCTGCAGGAAAGCTTAGGAGTCTTTATCTTCCTTGATTGTTCCATACCAAAAGCCTCCTTTCCATCAGCCTCATTCCTGTAGCCAGAAGAAATCCAACTATACCGATTGCTATCATGCCCGAAATCATCTGGGGCATGTCATTTACTTGCTGCCCGGCGATAATCACCCAGCCAATCCCATAAGAGGAGCGAATCATTTCCGCTGCCAGCATGGTCATCCACGCATTCGACAGGGCAACCTGAGCCCCGGAGAATATCTGGGGAATAGCAGACGGAATTACAATTTTGAAAAATATTTGGGCATCACTGGCTCCCAGCATCTTGGCTGCCCCAATCAGCTGTCTGTTTGTTTTTACCGCTCCCGCATAGGCGTTCAGCGTAAAAGGCACAAAGGAAGCAATAAATATCAGAAAATATTTAGATTTTTCTTCAATTCCCAGCCATAGAATTGCTAACGGAATCCATGCCAGGGGAGCAATCGGTCTGAGCAGATCAAAAAGTGGTTTGAAAATGGCCCGCACCGTGTCAAACCATCCCATAGTCAGTCCCAGGACAATTCCAAGAGCAGCTGCCGTGCAGAATCCTACCATTACCCTTGATAAGCTCCAAAGCACATGCCCCCACAGCCGGTATGGCCCCATTGGTTCAATCATGGAACGGAAGAAGCGGACAATGACTGCCGCCGGTGTCGGAAACCGGGTGCTCCCCGTCAGTGTAATGGCCAGCTGCCACAAAAGCAGCAGCACACCGAATGAAATCACACCATACAGGGCACTTTTTAGTTTTTTCATCACTGCACTCCCCCTTTTACAAATCTGCCTTCAAGAAGATCCAGGCCTGTCGAAAGGATAAATCCGATCAAACCAATTGTAATCATACCTACGACCACCACATCTGCCCTGATTAACAGCCGTCCCATCTGAATCATGAAGCCCAGTCCTTTGGAAGATCCCAGCATCTCTGCTGCCAGCAGGGACGTCCAGGAAGCATTTAAAGAAACCTTCATACCGGTAAAAATATAGGGCAGGGCAGTGGGGATTGCAACCTTCCCCAAAATCGCAGACCATGATGCGCCAAAGGTCTGTGCTACCCATATGTGTACGTTTTTTGTTGCCTTAATCCCTGTATAAGAGTTGATGACACAGGGTATAAATGCCGACAGAAATACAATAGCCGCCTTTGCAAAAATTCCAATCCCCAGTATAATTATCATAATCGGAATCCATGCAATTGACGGAATGGTACGCACAAAATCAAATACCGGTTTCGCAAATAAATCAAACTTTTTATACCAGGCCATCAAGATCCCTAAAGGGATTCCTATGATACATCCCAGCAGGAAACCCAACAGGGATACCTGCAAGCTAACTATAATATGACTGCCCAGTGTGGCGCCGTCCGGAGCAGTCTCTGTCAGCTTTGCCCCAAAGGTTTCCAGTACCTTTCCCGGTGACGGAAGAGAGGTCGGCGGCACCAACCTCAAAACCTGTGTGCACAGCTGCCAAACCGCCAGAAAGGTCAGTATGGATAATATAGACAGGATTTTCAAACGCACTTTTTTGTTAATCTTCATGTGGGCTTACTCTCTTTCCAAAGCTCGAGAGTGCTGCATAACACGCGCACTCTCAATCTTTATTACTTGTTATACGCTTCAATTGCCTTGTTTAATAAATCAGGTTTAATATTTCCGAATACCTTAGTCAGGTCATCCTCAGAAATTTTCTCGATTGATGCAAAAAATTCTGCCATACGTTTAAAGGGAGCTGTTGTATCCGCGCCCGTAAAATCAGATACTGTGAGGAACGGCCGTTCCAGAACCTGATTGCGGACGCTCTCCGGATCTACCTCCTGTCCATTAACTTCATACCAGTCCACCATAGCATTTAACAATGTCTCATCATCCTGGAATGCATCGGCGCACCGCAGCATTTGGGTCAGGAGCGCTACCAAGGTTGCTTCATTTTCTGCCTTTTCATAGAACTTCCGGTTGACAATCATATTGTCATAGTAGGGGCATTTTGCGGAAATCATATTAACCGCAGACACATAGCCCTCCTTCACATAATCATCAGTGGTCGGATATGCAGTTGCTGAAAAATCCCCTTGACCGGATACAAATGCCTGGTATCCTTCTGCATGGTTCATATTGACCATATTGATATCTGATTCTTTCAGCCCCATGGCATTGAGGTATTCACCCAACAGCAGATGATGGCCGCTTCCAATGGGAAACATGAAGGTTTTTCCCTTGATTGTCTCAGGACTTCCATATACCTCCGGATAATCCGGCAAATATCCTTTAACCTGCGCAATGTCACTGTCTGCCCTTACCATAAAATCCAATCCTGCCGAGCTATCCTCATGTGAAATAATATGCACCGCATCATAAACACTGCAGGACAACACGCCGGCTGCCCCAATCGTTGCTACATCCCATAAGTCAGCCCCTAACGCTTCATTCATGGGCGCCCCGCTTTGAAACGTTGTAAGCTCCAGCTTAAATCCGTTTTCTACATCCCATCCCTGCTGGCTGATGTAATATAACGGCAGGCTTAACTGCTGGGGCATGACCGCCGCACGTATCACAACCGGCTTGTCTGCTCCCTTTGTCGCCTCTGCTTGCACCTGGTCTCCTCCCGCTTCGGTATCCGGCTTAGTAGTCCCATTCTGTGGATTGCTGCATCCGCCCAGCATAGAAACTATGAGACTTACTGCCAACGCAAGACTTAATAATTTTTTCATTTTGAAATCCCCTTCCTTGTATTTGAATTATTAACAATGCTATCATAGCGGATTCTTGTCTGTATTCTCCATGATTATTCTTACCTCTTCTATCAAGTTTTTGACTTTCTGCCTCCCATCCTTTTCCCCGCTATATCAACATTTTGACTTATATCAATTTTTTGACTACTTTGCTTTTTGTGGTACGGATGATATAATTTTTATGATATATCATTCAAGCAGACCATCATAGGAAAGGAACCGGATTTATGTTCAGCATTAAGAAAATTTTAATCCTCACACAATCCACCATCATGATTATTCTGACGATTCTCCTCTCCATTTCCTGTTATAAATACTATGGAAACACTACTTTGGAGATTATCAGTAACAATAAACAGCAAAGCCTCCGCCTAATTTCCCAGAAGCTAGATTCTGTCGTCAGCTCAGCCGGCACCATCTCGGATTTAATTTCAGAAGATGACGAGATTATGGGAACCCTGTATTCCGACAACCTTGATATCATTAATATTCCACAGGTCAAATCCAATATCGACAATATCTACATGAAATATTTCCGTTCTTTTCAGCAGATCGGAATTTCCTTCTATATTATCTGCATGGGTGAAAATGGATTTGAGTATTGTTCCAAAAGTGGCTATAGCCATGAGAATTTCCAGAATATCCGTGCCTACTCCTGGTTTACAAAAAATATTGCCAATCGGACCTCTTATTATCTGATTCCCAATTTTGTAGATTCTGCTGCCGGAACCTCTCCCGAAGCCAATAACCTGGCCATTATCCGGAATATTTATAACGGGCAGCAAGGATACATCGGCTCCGTATTAGTATGCATACCTGAGGCTACCCTTGAAAGCTCTTACATTGCAATGGCAACCTCCGATGCCGACCTCTATATCATTGACGATCTCTCCCGCGTAATCAGCAGTACTAATAAGGACACCATCGGTAAAATACCTTTTCTGCTTTCTGACTACACATTTACAAGAAACTCAAATAACTACTATATTTACAACCGGGACTCCAAAAAATACTACGGGGCAAAATATAAATCCGCCAGCACCGGGTGGACCGTTTTTGAGCAGACCCCCTTAAACGTGATCCTGGCACCGTTAACAGGACTCCTGCGGGGAACAATTCTATTGGCCTGCCTGGGTTGTCTCTTTTGCATCCTGGTTTCTACTATAATCGCTGATAAAATCAGCAGGCCAATTTATGAATTTTCCCAAAAAATCCAAAATGCCACAGCCAACGGTCTCCGCTCCACCAGAACTCCCTCAAAGCTAAAGGAGCTTGATTCCCTGGACCGCTGTTTTGACTCCATGCAGCTTGAACTGGCCGAATGGATGCTGCGTACCCGCCAGCGGGAAAAGGATATCAACACTGCCAAATATAATTTCCTGCGGGCGCAGATAAACCCACATTTTTTATATAACACCCTATTCTCCATTAAGTGCATGGTTTCCATGGGCCATAGGGAGCAGGCCTGTGAGATGATAGAAATTTTGATTTCCCTGCTGCGGTATTCCATCAGTAACAATAACTCCAATATTTCGCTCTTAGATGAATGCACCTACCTCTCACAGTACGTCAAGCTGCAGAATCTGCGCTATAACGGGAAAATACAACTGATCCTTGATATCCCGGATGCCCTGCTGGATGCAGTAATTCCAAGATTTATTCTTCAACCCGTTGTGGAAAATTCCATCCTTCATGGAATGCCGGATAACGATGAAATCAATGTCATTCATCTGAATTTTACAGAGCAGGAAAAAAACCTTCTCATAACCATCATGGACGGCGGTCCGGGCATTGACGGCACCGCCTTTCAAAACCTTATGAATAGCAGCTTAAATAACACCGGCATACAAGATTCTTCCCATATTGGTCTGAACAATATAAAAGACCGCATCGTTTTAAGTCACGGAGAAGAATATGGCTTATCCTTGAAGCCGGACTCAACGGGTAGAAATCATTTGTCCATCCTGCTTCCTATCATACGAAAAGCAAATGAATAATTACATTGCAGGCATATACAAGCATATAAAAATTAAAAAGTAAAGGGGAATAATAATGATTAGTTACCTGATTGTAGATGATGAATATCCGATTCGGGAATGGCTTGTTTTTACTATCAGGCAAAACTGTCCGGATGTCCTGGTCGAGTCAGCGGATAATGGGGCAGAGGCGCTTGTAAAGCTTCAATCAAAGCAATATGACTTTCTGTTTACCGATATCCGGATGCCAAAGCTGAATGGACTGGAATTACTGCAAAGGGTCCAGACCATCAGTCCGTCCACCAAAGTAATCGTGTTGAGCAGCTATGACGATTACAATTATGTACGTCATGCATTTAAACATTTTGCCCTGGATTATCTGCTGAAAGCCGAGATTACAGAAGATCAGCTGGTTCAGATGCTTATGCAGCAGCAGAACCTGCTTAAAAATACCAATACAAAGCAAGATATCCAGAACCTTATTGTTAAATATATCAGCAATGAAGCTATGTCCTTTGCGGATTTTGACCAAGAGCTGCGCAGATACGGAGTCACACTCCCGGAATCCGATTTTTTCTGTTATTTTATCAAAGCATCCGGGTCAGCTTCCTCAGAAGATACGATGATACGCATACCATCCATAAAAAATACGGAATGTGTGCTCTTTTGTAATCTGTCAGAACACAGCCAGCTTGGTATCATCCATATGAAACAGAAAAGCCGCCTTATGCAGCTTCAGGAACGAAACCTCTTTTTTAATGAGTTGAAGCAGTTCAATACGTATACTTTGATTCTGACCAGTGATATATATAGGACAAAGCCCGACCATCTTAAAATCCTGCGCCTCGCCGCAGCCTATCGGGATACAGAGTTTTACGGCATCAGCTTCCATACCATTACGGAGGCCTCATCCTCCTGGAACGTATCGTTTGACCAGGAATATTTAAAAATACTCAAAAATGTAAAGCTTCAGAATTGGGAGGATATTAAAGGAAGTCTGCTTCAATTTTTAAATTACACTGAATCGGTACGTTATCCCGATATCAAGCACTTAAAGGACTCCCTTGAAAAGCTGTATGAAATCAGCTATGTCTATAAAACCCCAAAGTATGACAGGAAATACAGCGAAAAACTGCGTGATGCCAGCAGTAAAATTGCCGGTGCCCCGCAGTTTATGGATTTGCAGCAGATAGTTCTCGCAGAGTTTGAAGTCCTTTATGCCACTCCCGCTAAAACCATGCTGTCACCTAATATTATCTGTTGCATTGATTACATTGAAAGCCACTATATGCAGGAAATCAGCCTAAATGACCTTGCAGGTTATGTCCATCTGAACCCCGAGTATTTGTCCCGGCATTTTAAAAAACAGACCGGCTCCAACTTCATCAATTATCTGACCAGCTACAGGCTGAGCAAAGCGGCCATCCTGATAAAAGAAACAAATGAAAAGATATCTGAAATTTCTTTACAGGTAGGGTTTAATAACTTTGCATACTTTTCCAAATGCTTTAAAGATATCTACGGGTGTTCGCCGATGGAATGGCGGAATCAATAATACGCTATTCTTCAAACCTTCCTAAAAAACAATCTTCGTGATATTGGTAATGAATTTTAAAAGATAATTATTATTATAGATAAAGCTTAAAACCTGATCCTGCCCGATCATCTCAAGACCTTTTTGTCCGGCTTCCGTGCTTCCAAACACCGTTACCAATATAAAGAAAATCCAGACCACCACCAGCCCGTGAATCAATCCGGCTATAAGCCCTGCTGTCTTATTAATCTGATTCAGCAGCGGTAATTTACTTATGAGATCCAGGGCAGAGCATATCACCCAAAGCAGGACCAGGACAACTACAAAGGTGATGCTAAATGCCATTGCATTAATAATAATCCCCGTCAGGTAGCTGCTCACATAATCCTTAAAGCTGTCTATCGCCATCTCTTTATATACTTCAGCCTTATTATTTTCTATCAGGGAATTTTTGATGGACTGGGGTAGGGATAAGCCTTGGATCAGCGTATCCTGATCCTTGTCATCAGCCTCTTCCTCCGAAAATGGCAGCATTTTTTCAATTCCTGTGGAAATCCCCCCATTGATTTTATCATTATTTCTCATAAAATGATTGACATAGGGACTTAGCCATACTGTCAAAACCACTGCAATGATCATGGAAAACAATGAAAATACCGTCTTAATTAAGCCCGCCTTCCTACCAATCAACGCATTTATGATTAGAATTGCCAGTACGATTATTAATAATATATTCATCCTCTTCCTCCCTTTTACTGTCACAAGCCCTGTTCTGTTATTTTAACTGGATCTCCATGATATCCTTGCCGTTCATTAAATAATAACGGTCGAGGTGATTAATCGGATAAATCCCTTCCACACTTCCCTCAAAGGTATATTTAAATTTCACCACACCATTTAGCTTCATAATTATGCAGGAAGTGTTGTTATACATGATAAGCTCCTTCTCTGTAAGGTATATCTTTTTATAATTAAAATCCAGCTTTTTCTCCATAACCTTCTGTCCCTTCAGGTCATAAAGCAGCAGCTGCCTATCGGTGGAGCCCTCCTGCTGGAGGACAATCCCGGTATATTGCCCATTATAAAGTATGCTTTGTATCTCACCCTCAACATTTTCTTCATGGACGCCCCTTGGAAGTTCTGCCATGGAATAGATGACAAAGCCATTATTCTTATACACACATATGGTATCATTATTCACGAACTCAACCCTCGGAACAATGATGCCCTCGTCAAATTTGAAGCCGCCGGCAAAGCGGTCTGTCCTGTTCTTTCCCACCTCACCAAAATTGTAGCAGGATACCATGTCAATTACACTTCCCTCCGTATAGGAGAGGTAGCTAGTCACTAATTTCCTCCCATCATCAGATAAGGAGATGTCCAAGGGATATCCTTGTGCGCTGGTGGTGGTCTCAATCTCGGATAGCTCTGTTCCGTCCTTATCATATAAAATGATCTGATTCCCCTTGGCAGCTTCCATCAAGGCTACCACAACACCCTGATTGGCTACCTCCACCGTTAATATGTCATTGACTGTCGGTATACTTCCAACCTGGCCTTTCTCATTGTAGATATAGATTGACTTCCCGCCCCGGTCCGCAATTACCACATATTTTCCGCAGGAATCCGCTATGGGATCCGACATTTCATAAGAGCTGTTCCACAACGGTGCTCCCTTATTACCCAAGGCTACCGCACCATCCTTACTGTATTTCACAACACCCTCAGTGAACTCTATGTAACCGACTGCATTTGTTCCTGTTACTTCCGTCGTTTTTATTAATTCATAATCTGTATATTTTTTTAAACTGATAAAAATATAGCCTGCCACTGCTGCCGCCGCGAGGATTAGGAGCAAAAGCCCTATGATGATCCTTCTTCTCCTCTTTAACCGCTTCTTCCGGTTACTATACTCCCGTAGGGCTTGCCCTTCTTTTTCGTTCGCCATAAACCTACTCCTGTTGTTATCCGCAACTGGACAATTACTTTTTTCATATGAGAGTACTCTTTGGGAGTGCCCTATGATACCAATGAGATTATAACTCATTTTCGGGCACTTAGCACCTATTATTTTTTAAGCCGGATAGAAACCAAGACCTATTTGCTAAAAAAGGTGCTCTGAAGGCTGTTATTTCCTTCATAAGCACCTTAGTCTGCTCATTGTTAGGTGGTCGTGTCTGATCATATTGGGAAACTCTATTTGTATTATGGATCAGGGAACAATCAGCTTCTGTCCCTCATAAATAAAATCCGCATTTTCCATATTATTCAGCTGCATTATTGTTTTTGTCTTTGTATAGGTACCGTAAAGCTTGTAGCTGATATCGGCCAGGGTATCACCCTTTTTAACCACATAATAATTGACCTGTTTTTGTGTAGCACTACTTTTAGCCGTACTGGTTCCTGTACTTGCTTTTTTCTGTTCCTTGGGAGTAGGTGTAGCAGTTTTGGTACTGCTGGTTTTTTTATCTCCAGCCCCTTCGTCTGTCGTCTTATCCACCGTTTTATCCGTCCCGGCGGATGTTTGATCTGTCGCCTTGTCTGACGCCTTGTCCGACGTTTGATCAGAGGCCTTGTCCGTCACCTTATCGCCCGTTTCTTCCGGCTCTCCCTTGGTTTTTACCCCGCCTGAGAGAACCTCAACCTCCAGGCTTTGCTCTCCTGCTCCACCTTCTTTTGTGGCATCTCCCGCAGTTTTGGCGCCCTCACCATCCAGCTCTGCATTTTTTACATCGGAGGAATCTGCGGCGACGGATGGAACAGCGTCATCAGAGAATGCCTGCTGCATTTGCTCCATGCTTGTCGTAAGGTACCTCATGGTTTCCTGCATGCTTTTCATCTGGTCATAATTATTTAGGATCGCTGCCCCAACAACCAAAATAATAGCTGCCAGCAGGGTTCCTGCCGCATACATCAGGCGGGTAGTATTCTGACCCTCCTCCAGAGGTAATTTCTTATTCTGGAGCACCGCCCGGATATCCCTGGATATCTTATCATCGTAGTCAGCCTCGCTGCTGGGAAGCTCCTTATGGTTAACCATATAGTTCTGCATTTCTTCATTTTTTTCATAATATATGTAATAGCCTTCCTGCTTTGTCAGCTTTCCGTTCTCATAGCAATAGATGGTCTCTTCTCTCTCCATATTTTCAAAGGTCAGCAACACCTTGTCCTGTCCCGCAAAATTATCCAGGTGGATTTTTAAGATCTTTTCCTCGTCCTCCAAAAGATAGCCCGGTCCCCCAATAAACCAGCCTACGATCTCCGCATCGGTGAAATATTCTTTGATATCCTCGTATATGCCTGTCCACACCTCATTGGAAAATACCATATCCTCCGTGCTCAGCCCCTTAACCTCCAAGGCTCCTGAGATGAAGATATTACGGACATTATTAGGCCGTATACTTTGTCCGACCAAAACGGCGAGCTTACAGCCTGAATAGTCACCCCCAGCCAATTGCTTGACGAAAGTCATTACATAGTCTTCGACATAGATGTCCTTACCGGTGTTCCCTTTTCCAATCTGGCGAATATTCTTAGGCATTTT
>JARKQP010000300.1 GCA_029974875.1 Mobilitalea sp. | reverse complement strand
CAAGGTGTTTATCGGTTTTGACAATTTCAAAAGATTGCTGACAGATAAATATTTCTATCTGGCAACCGGAAATACCATAAAGATTTGGTTATTTAACTTCATACCACAGATTGCGGCGGCTCTGTTGTTGTCCTGTATTTTCACCTTTAACCGCATCCGCGGTATGAAATTTTTCCGGGCTGCTTACTATCTGCCAAATCTGATTACTGCGGCATCGGTGGGACTTTTATTTAACCTTCTGTTTAATGGGGATAAATCAGCCGTAAATTATATCCTGGTGCAGAGCGGTATTCTTAAGGAGCCTTTTGCTTTTTTTAGCAGTCCTGGATTTACATCGGGGTTGGTCTCCTACATCCAGTGGTGGATGTGGTTTGGCTATACAACAGTGATTGTCATGGCAGGCATGACAACGGTGGATAACAGCTTATATGAGGCGGCGATGTCCGATGGGGCGACTAAAATGCAGACCTTCCGTAAAATCACGGTTCCGCTCATCAAGCCAACTTTGATTTACCTTACGATTACCTCGATTATCGGTGGAATGCAGCTGTTTGATGTGCCGGCTACCTTGACCAATGCAAACGGGGATCCACAGAAAAGTATTTTGACGACGACTATGTATATCTATAACCAGGGCTTTAAGAGCTATAATTACGGCTATGCCTGCGCGGTTTCCGTAGGCCTGTTCGCCATAATAGCAGTGCTGAGTGTATTTTCATTTCGGGCAATGCGAAGGAGGGGGGATATGTACAATGAATAGAATAAAATGGAGATTGGTACCGGTTTATGTTCTTCTTGTGCTTTTACTGGTGATATCTGTTGTGCCTTTCTACCTGGTAATTGTGAACAGCACCCACTCCAGCTTTGATATTGTAACAAAATTGAATTTGTGGATAGGCGGCAGCTTAAGGGACAATTATGAAAAGATGCAAAGCAATGTGAATATATGGAACGGCTTTAAAAACAGTCTGCTGATTGCTGTTCCATTTACCTTTTTTACCGGATATTTTGGAGCCATGACGGCATATGGTTTTGCAAAATATCATTTTAAGGGAAAGAAAGCGCTGTACTGGCTTGTCCTGTGTTCCATGATGATACCGGCACAGCTCAGCATTGTAGGCTTCTATCAATTAAATCTGAAGCTGAATCTGCTGAATTCCTACATTCCCTTTATATTTCCGGGTATTGCCAATGCCAGTGCCGTATTTTTCCTGAGGGGCATAGTGGAACAGAGCATTCCGGACTCCATGCTGGAGGCGGCAAGAATGGAAGGAGCCACTGAATTCCGGATTTTTAACCGGATGATACTGCCCTGTATCATGCCAGGAGTTGCAACCATGTGCATCTTTAACTTTGTAACCTGCTGGAATAATTATATGGGACCGTTAATTCTCATTACCGACAATAAAAAATATACGATGCCGGTTATGATTGCGATGATTAAGGGTTTGTATTTATCAAACTATGGGGCAATGTATCTTGCCATTGCTATTGCAGTGGTGCCCATCATCATTGTCTATCTGTTCCTTTCGAAATATATCATCAATGGTCTGACAATAGGTTCAGATAAGTAGGAGGTAGCTATGAAAATAAAAAAATGGATTTATTCCAATGAAGACAGACAGTGGTCGGAGGGAAAGCGAGAGACGGGTGCCGGACGGCAAGCCTTCGTCCGGCCTAACGGGCAGCGCCATCAAAGGATGAACGGCTTTGGCGGGTGCTTTAATGAGCAGGGCTATGGGGCGCTGGACTGCCTGCCGCAGGCAGAGCAGGAGAAGCTGCTCCAGGAGCTGTTTGCGCCGGGAGAGGATGGCT
>JARKQP010000290.1 GCA_029974875.1 Mobilitalea sp. | reverse complement strand
AATAAATATGGTGTCAAAATAAAAGCCACCGCACCGTCAATCCATATGATTAAGGCGGATATCATTACGGAGGTCGCACCGATTGTCGGCTCCCAGGAGCAGGCCAATGATTTAATGAATTACATAAAAGCAAATGCTACTGAAAATCCGGAGGGGATTTGGGAGACAAACATCTTTGGAAAATCAATCCGCCAGCTTGTAGATGATGGAATTAATACGAAAATAAATAAATTGACGGATGAGAGTCAGCTAAAGCTTCAGGAAACCATGCAGAGAATTATTAACGAAAGCAATGGTGGACTGATTTGTATTATCATTTAATAAAAGCGTAACGAGTATACTGCAGGCTTAGCCACCAAAAATGCGGAATTTCCGTATTTAGGTGGCCTTTTTTTCCATATTTGTTAAGAATGACTAAGTTTTAAAATAAAGTTGACACATAGTTGACAAAATCTATACGGTTTGCTATAATCTGTATGTAATATTTTTAACAATTACGTAACAATTGTTTAAATATTTCGCCGCTTGCTTATTACATAGCACCCACAAAAGATAGAGAATAAGATAAGAAAAACATTTGGAGGACGCAATCCATGATCAGAAAACTTCTAAAGCTTTCATTGGCTTGTTTCGCAGGAACCCTATTTTTCGCAGCAGCTCCGAAGACAGCAATGGCAGCTTATGAAGAAGCTGTCGCAGGTTATATGTATGATAAGGACAGCATCTCTTCCAGTTCAGTTTCCAGTACAGCTACGGCGACTACAATGAGCTTGACCTTAGAGGATATTCCGATCCCCGGCTTTAATGATATTGCCATCGCGGATGTTGACACGAACCTGTGTATCCGCTCCGGTGCCGGTGAGGATTATAAGATAATCGGCAAGCTGCCAAAGAACGGCGGCTGTGAAGTGATTTCCATTACTGATAACGGATGGACTGAGATTATCGCCAGGACAGCTTCAGGAACCTTAAAGGGTTATGTAAACAGCGATTACCTGATTAAAGGAGCAGCAGCTACTGCACTAGCGAAGGAAGTTGGCTTCTATATAGCCACCGCTAATACGGACGGGCTGAATGTGAGGTCGGCAGCGTCGACAGAAGCCTCTAAGATTGATATCATTGCAAAGGGTGAGGAATTACTTGTATTAGACTCCAAAGTAGTTACGGATGATGACCAATATAAGGTATGGGTCAAGGTCAGCCTGGACAGTGATACGGAGGAAGGCTCCGTTGGCTATGTTGTTAGGGATTTTGTAGATTTATCCTATGAACTGGTCCGCGCCCTGTCCATACAGGAGATCCAATATGGCTCCGGTGTATCACAAACCCGTATGGATATTGTTAATAAGGCAAAGGAATACCTTGGCGGCAGATATGTATGGGGCGGTACCTCCTTAAGCAATGGTGTTGATTGTTCCGGATTTGTAAGGGCTATCTATGCAAAGTTCGGTTACTATATCAGCCGTACCTCAAGGGAACAGGCAAGGGGTGGATCATCAGTTTCGGCTTCGGATTTAAGGCCGGGAGATCTGATATTCTACGGAAGCTCCAGTTATATCAACCATGTTGCAATGTACATTGGCAATGGGCAGGTAATCCATGCCAGCAATAAGAGGGATGGCATCAAGATTTCCAATATGTACTACAGGACACCGGTAAAATGTGTAAGGTATATCAGCAATTAAGCTTCCAAATATGGAATTTGTGTGACTGGGAATTATCACCTAAAAAACTATCATCTAATATGAAATGATTGGTATAAAAAGGTTGGATCACTTAGGATTCAACCTTTTTATAATGATTAATTTTCTCAGAATCCTGTTGATTTCCCGTAACCGGGTTGACAAGAAATGGGTGAAAATTTATAATTACGGAATGATGGTTTGAATGTCTACGATTATATTACTATTATAAGGGAGGTTCTTATGGGATTTTTAGCTTTTGCCTTTGCCGTTATTGTGGCTTTTATCATATATAGTATTTATCAGGAGAAGGCCCTGAAGAAAATGCACCTTCATAAATTAAAGGAGCAGTGGGGAGACGTTCCGACCCAGGAATATACTGCGGAAAAGTTCGAATCCCTGAAAGCATATTATTTATCTATCCGTGATAACAGGTCCGACGTGGATGACATCACCTGGAATGACCTGGACATGGATGACATCTTTATGCTGATGAACAACACGCAGACCTCCATTGGCGAGGAGTATCTCTATGCCCTTTTAAGAAAGCCCAGCCTTTCAGGAGAGGAGCTGGCAGAACGCAGCCGCCTGGTGAAGTTCTTCCAGGAACGGGAAGAGGAACGGATCAGCGTCCAGATGAAGCTGTATCCCGTCGGGAAGCAGACGGTTATCTCGGTATACGAATACATTAACCGCTTAGGGGAAAAGGAGGTAAAGAGCAATTTACCCCATTACCTGATGATACTTGGCCTGCTGGCCTCCATCGGGATCATCTTTATCTATCCCCCTGCCGGCGGGCTCCTGACCCTTGCTATGATAGTCAACAATATCATCCAGTATTATAAAGAAAAGGCGCAGATAGAAAATTATTTTATGCTGGTCGCTTATATCTACAGGCTGCTGGACGGTACAAAGGCTCTCTGCAATATGGATATTCCGGAGCTTAAAGCCTACACGGACAGCCTGAAAAAAGACTGCGAGGCCTTCAAAACCTTCCAAAAGGGCTCCTCCTGGGTTACGCCGAAGCAGCCCTCCGGCAGCTTCTTTGACGCACTCTTTGATTATGTGCGCATGCTGACCCATATTGATTTAATCAAATATAACCAGCTGCTTACGTTCTTTAAAGCAAACCGGACTACCTTGAACCGGATCTATGCAAATATCGGGTTTCTTGACAGCATGACTGCCGCCGCTTCCTTCCGGGAGCTGTTGCCCTACTACTGTGAGCCTGTGCTAAAGCATGGGCCAAGCACCATTCCGGAGCAGGAACTAAAGCCCCTGTCTGGGCACGGACTGCCCACAACCTATGCACAGGGGATTAAGAAGGATGGGAAGCCGCAGCTTGAGGCAGAGGCCCTGTACCATCCCCTGATTGAAGAGCCTATACCAAATTCCATCAGGGAGGATCAGAGCGTGCTCATCACCGGGTCAAATGCTTCCGGTAAATCCACCTTTATTAAGACCCTGGCCATCAATGCCATTTTGGCACAGACCATATACACCTCGACGAGCCGGAGCTATGAATCCAGTTATTTCTTTATCTATTCCTCCATGGCCCTCAGGGATAATATTTTCAGCAAGGAAAGCTACTATATGGTGGAGATTAAATCCCTGAAGAGGATCCTGGACGTAATCAATGAGGATACCCCGGTGCTGTGCTTTATCGACGAGGTCTTAAGGGGAACCAATACGCTGGAGCGGATTGCCGCCTCCTCAAGGATCCTTGCGGATATCGCCGGCAGGAACGCCCTGGTATTTGCAGCTACCCATGATATCGAGCTCACCCAGATCCTGGAGAACTATTATTCCAATTATCATTTCCAGGAAAGAATTGAAGATAATGCAGTGCTGTTTGATTATAAACTATACGAGGGGAAGGCAGTATCCAAGAATGCCATAAAGCTTCTTGATATGCTCCAGTTTCCGAAGAAAATCACCGAGGAGGCGGAAATCTCTGCCGAGAAGTTTTTACAGACCGGTGAGTGGGGCAGGATTGATTAAATTTGCATGCATCCGGCGGAAAGCTTACATTCTCCCCTGATTATTTGTGCTGCCTATGGCAGCATGTTTGAAAGTGCGAAAAGAACGGAGGTCAGTTATGGACGTTAAATTATATACGGATGGGGCAGCAAGGGGAAACCCGGATGGACCGGGAGGCTACGGGGCAATCCTTGTATATGTTGATCCCAAGGGAGTGGAGCATGAAAGGGAGTACAGCGCCGGCTATAAAAAGACCACCAATAACCGGATGGAGCTGATGGCTGCAATTGCCGGACTTGAAGCTCTGACAAAGCCCTGCAGCGTAACGCTTTATTCGGACTCCCAATACCTGGTAAAGGCCTTTAATGAGCATTGGCTGGAGGGCTGGATTAAAAAAGGGTGGAAGCGGGGAAAAAATGAACCTGTTAAAAATGTGGACCTCTGGAAACGGCTTTTGAAGGCAATGGAGCCTCATAAAGTGACCTTTGAATGGGTCAGAGGCCATAACGGGCACCCCATGAACGAACGCTGTGACCTGCTGGCAACAACGGCTGCCGACGGAGATAACCTGTCAGAGGATGTCGTCCATGACATGTGACCAGCTTGCTGATTTACTTGCATTATAAAACCGAAACCGTTGCAATCGACCATCTATATGGTATAATTGTAATGGTTTTAATGTTGAAAGAGGTACGAAACAATATACAAAGGAAAGGGAATTTCACCATGGCTCAATTAACACCCCTGATGCAGCAATATATGCAGATCAAGGAGCAGTATAAGGACTGCGTCTTATTCTATCGTTTAGGTGATTTCTATGAAATGTTCTACGAGGATGCGACCATCTGCTCGAAGGAGCTGGAGATAGTTTTAACCGGAAAAAATGTAGGGCAGGAGGAACGTGCCCCGATGTGCGGCATCCCCTATCATGCGGTAGATAATTATTTGAGTAAATTAGTCGGCCGTGGCTACCGGGTTGCCATCTGTGAACAGGTGGAGGATCCGAAAGCATCGAAAGGAATCGTTAAAAGGGAGGTAATCCGGATCGTTACCCCGGGTACCAATTTAAATACACAGGTCTTAGATGAATCAAAGAATAATTATCTGATGGCAGTTGTACATACTACGAACGCCTATGGTATCTCCACTGTGGATGTCACCACCGGCGATTATTATGTTACTGAGGTTGATACGGAACGTAAATTAATGGATGAAATCTATAAATGGTCACCCTCCGAGATCATCTGCAATGATACCTTCTTCGTATCCGGCGTCAATATCGAGACAATCAAGAGTATAGGAAATCTGGTGTTATCACCTTTAGAACCCTGGTATTTTGATGATGAATTATGTGTGAGGGCTTTAAAAGAGCATTTTAATGTGGGAACCATTGACGGGCTTGGCTTAAAGGACTATACCATCGGAGTCATCGCGGCGGGTTGCATCATGCAGTTTTTAAGGGAGACACAGAAGAGCTCCCTGTCCCATATAACCAGGCTGACCCCCTACACCTATGAAAAGTTCATGCTGTTAGACAGCTCCACTGTCCGTAACCTGGAGCTGACTGAAACGATCCGTGAAAAGACCAAGCGTGGCTCCCTGCTTTGGGTTTTGGATAAAACAAAGACCGCTATGGGGGCCAGGTTGCTCCGCAGCTATATAGAGCAGCCCCTGATTGATTCTGATATGATCACCCGGCGCCATGAAGCGGTTGCAGGGCTGAAGGACAATATGATTTCCCGGGAGGAAATCCGTGAGTATTTAAATCCCATCTACGACCTGGAGCGGCTGATGAGTAAGATCAGCTATAAAAGTGCGAATCCAAGGGATTTGGTCGCCTTTAGCTCCTCCCTGTCCATGCTGCCCCATATCAAGTTTTTAATGAAGGATTTTGATTCCCGGCTTCTGAAGGAGATCCATGAGGAGCTTGATCCCTTAGAGGATATCGCGCAGTTAATTGCGGACGCAATTACGGAGGAGCCGCCGATTAACGTTAAAGAGGGCGGCATAATAAGAGAAGGCTATAACGGGGAGGTTGACCGCCTCCGTAAGGCAAAGACAGAGGGCAAGGACTGGCTGATGGAGCTGGAGACAAAGGAGCGTGAGGCAACGGGGATTAAAAACCTGCGCATCCGCTACAACCGTGTCTTTGGTTATTATCTGGAGGTGACGAATTCCTACCAGAACCTGGTTCCGGAAAATTGGGTCCGTAAGCAGACCCTGGCCAATGCGGAACGCTATACCACACCGGAGTTAAAGGAATTAGAGGATATCATCCTGGGAGCCGAGGATAAGCTCTTTTCCTTGGAATACGATCTGTTTGCGGAGCTCCGGGACCGGATTTCCCTGGAGGTTAAGCGGATCCAGAAAACAGCAAAGGCAATTGCTAAGATCGATGTATTCGCCTCCCTGGCCCTGGTTGCCGAGCAGAATAACTATATCTGCCCGTCCATGAATACAGGGGGCGCCATCCATATCAAGAATGGCCGCCATCCGGTGGTGGAGCGCATGATTTCCCATGACATGTTCGTGGCAAATGATACCCTGCTGGATAACCGGCAAAACCGGGTTTCCATCATAACAGGACCCAATATGGCAGGTAAGTCCACCTACATGAGACAGACCGCATTAATTGTGCTGCTTGCCCAGATCGGAAGCTTTGTCCCGGCGGACTGCGCCGAAATCAGTATTGTGGACCGCATCTTTACCCGTGTCGGCGCTTCCGACGATCTTGCCAGCGGGCAGAGTACCTTCATGGTAGAAATGACGGAGGTTGCGAATATCCTGCGCAACGCCACCAAAAACAGCCTGTTAATCCTGGATGAAATAGGCCGCGGAACCAGCACCTTTGACGGCCTCAGCATTGCCTGGGCCGTGGTGGAGCATATCAGCAACATCCAGATCCTGGGAGCCAAAACCCTGTTTGCCACCCATTACCATGAATTGACGGAGCTGGAAGGACGGCTGGAGGGTGTTAATAACTATTGTATCGCCGTAAAGGAGCAGGGCGAGGATATTGTATTCCTGCGTAAGATTGTAAAGGGCGGTGCGGACAAGAGCTATGGTATCCAGGTCGCAAAGCTGGCCGGTGTACCAAATACTGTGCTCCGCCGCGCCTCAGAAATCGTAGTTGAGCTTACAGGGAATGATTTAGCCCTAAAGACTAAGAACCTTTCCCATCCGGAGGAAGTGCCGGTACAGGAGGGCTTTGTCCAGGAGGAATTATCCTTTGAAGCCTTGCTGGAAACCATGGAACAGGCGGCTCCAAATGCGAGAAGGGGTAAAAAACCAAAGGATACCAGCCAAATTTCCCTATTCTCCATGTCGGGCAATGAGGATGTCGTCACCGAATTGCGCGATCTGGATATTGCAAGGCTGACACCGATTGATGCCATGAATAAATTATATCAACTGCAAAGAAGGATTAAAGATAGAATCTAGGGGGGTAGCTAATGTCACTTATTCAGGTACTTGATGAATCTACGATCAACCAAATAGCAGCGGGTGAAGTAGTGGAGCGCCCCAGTGCGGTGGTAAAGGAGCTTATAGAAAATGCCGTGGATGCCGGAGCTACTGCAATTACTGCGGAGATAAAAGAGGGGGGCTTAAGCTTTATCCGTATCACGGATAACGGCTGCGGGATCGCTAAGGAGGATATCCCCTTAGCCTTTCTCCGCCATGCAACCAGTAAAATCCGTTCCGCACAGGATCTGCTCAGCGTGACCAGCCTGGGCTTCCGTGGTGAGGCCTTATCAAGCATTTCCGCCGTTGCACAGGTGGAATTAATTACAAAAACACCGACTGCGTTAAACGGCTTCCGCTATATCATTGAAGGCGGCGAAGAAAAAACCTTTGAGGAAATCGGTTCACCAGCCGGTACTACAATTATAGTACGAAATATTTTTTACAATACCCCGGCTAGAAGAAAATTTCTAAAGTCAGCCATGACCGAGGCTAATTACATCAGTGACCTGATGGAGCGCCTCATGGTTTCACATCCAAATGTGGCCTTTAAATTCATCGCGAACAACCAGGTAAAGCTCCAGTCCTCCGGTAATAACAGCACCCGTGATATCCTGTACAGTATTTATGGCAGGGACATTTCCAAGGAGCTGCTTCCGGTAGAAATGGATACGGAGGAAGCAAAGGTAACCGGATTTATCGGTAAGCCGACCATTAACCGCGGGAACCGCAACTTTGAAAATTATTTTATTAATGGAAGATATATTAGGAGCAACATCATTACCAAAGCAATCGAAGAGGCCTATAAGCCCTTCCTGATGCAGCATAAATATCCCTTTACCTCAATTTATTTTGAGATTGACCCGTCCCTTATTGATGTAAACGTCCATCCCCAGAAGCTGGAGATCCGGCTGAATAATGGGGAAGCCATCTATCAGTTTACCTATAACCTGATCCGGAATGCATTGCTCGGAAAAGAAATGATCCCTAAGGTTGCCCTGACACCGCAGCCCGAGGAAAAGAAGCAGGTTACAACGGGTATGCCGGAGCCCTTCGAGCAAAACAGGAGAAATTCCTCCGCCTACCATTATCCTGACCGGAAGGAGGGGGCATATAAGCCTTCCGGGGTTGCGGAAAAGCCTACGGATTATATCACTGCAACCAAGCCTTTAATCAATCCTGCAAGTCCTTTATCTGAGGTGCTGGCGGGCACTGGGAAAGGCACATTCGACAACCATAGAACGCCCCCGGAGGCTTATGGAAGCACTTTGCGTAATAGGGATGCATCCACACCGGGAGCAAATAAAAATGATCCAGGAGCCTCCTCTGTGGATCGGTTAGGGCCTTTTGGGGAATATAAATCAGGGGATACAGTAAATAATAAGCTGGAATCCCAATATAATAAGTTGGATTCCCAATATAATAAGTTGGATTCCCATGATAAGTTGGAGCCCCATGATATGGCGGAGCCCCATGATAGAGTGGAGCCTCGATATGAATTCAGAAAAGACAGCAGTCTCCAGGCAGCGGATGAAATGCCGCCAAATCCCTCTCAGAGGCAGCAACCACTGGATGAGGGTAACACAAAAGCTGAGCAAATGAAGCTGTTTTCAGAGGAAAACCAGGAGGAAGCAGCGCCCTTCTTATCAAAGCAGGCCTTCGGGGAGCATCGGATTATAGGCCAGGTGTTCTCTACTTATTGGCTTGTGGAATATAAAAAAGAATTATACATCATCGACCAGCATGCAGCCCACGAAAAGGTGCTCTATGAAAAGCTGATGAAGGCTTCCAGGGAGAAGACCTTTTCCTCCCAGCAGCTCCTTCCTCCGATTGTATTGTCCCTGACCCTGAAGGAGCAGGAGATCCTACGAAAACATGAAAGTGTACTAAATAGCCTTGGCTATGAATTCGAGCATTTTGGAGGAAAGGAATATTCCGTCCGGGCAGTGCCTGCGGATTTGTTTAGTATCTCTGAAAAGGGGCTTCTGTTAGAATTTATTGACGCCCTGGCAGATGAAAATACGGGTGGCAGCCTGGCCTCTACCTCTATTTTGGAACGGGCAGCCTCACTGTCCTGTAAAGCTGCAGTCAAGGCGAACCATGCCTTTTCCTCCCTGGAGGCAGCGGCTCTGATTAAGGAACTGCTAAGCTTGGAAAATCCTTATCATTGCCCTCATGGGAGGCCTGTCATTGTATCAATGAGCCAGTATGAGCTGGAACGGAAGTTTAAGAGGATTTTATGAGGCGGGAGTAAATGGGCGGGATGAGGATGAGCGGTAGATAGGCGCGGGGTTTAGGTTGTGAGATGAATCTGAGCGCATATATATTCACCTGGCTTGCCTTTAACCCCCCATGATTACCAAGTGCAGGCAATCACGGGGGGCCCGGTCTGCGCCAGGTGAATATATATGCACTCAGATTCATCGCGTTAGCTTTAGAAAGGCTTGTGCGGAGTGAATCATATTGTAGTTAAAGAGAGAAGCTTATTGTTTGAAAGGAATGTATATGGAGAAACAGCCATTAATTATATTGACTGGTCCCACCTCTATCGGGAAAACAGCCCTTTCCATTGCGTTAGCGAAGGCGGTGGGTGGGGAGATTATATCTGCGGATTCTATGCAGGTCTATAGACATATGGATATCGGTACGGCTAAGATCAAGCAGTCAGAGATGGAGGGGGTACCCCATTATCTTATTGATGAGCTGGAGCCGGAGGAGGAATTCAATGTCGTCAGGTTTAAACAGCTGGCGAAGTCCTATATGGAAGAAATCTATGCGAGGAATAAAATTCCGGTTCTGGTTGGCGGAACAGGCTTTTACATCCAGGCTGTACTATATGATATCAATTTTACTGAGAATGAGACTGATACCACCTACCGCAGTTATCTGGAACAGCTGGCCCAGGAAAAAGGGCCGGAGCATTTACATGGCATGCTTGTCTTAGCTGACCCGGAAAGCGCTGCGCAGATCCATCCTAATAACAGCAAGCGGGTAATCCGGGCCTTGGAATATGTCAAGCTGACTGGAGACAGGATTTCGGAGCATAATGAGGAGCAAAGAAGAAGGGAGTCCCCTTATCAATTCTGTTATTTTGTTCTGAATAAGGAACGGGCAAAGCTATATGAGACGATTAATCAGCGGGTAGACCAGATGATAAAGGACGGCCTTGTAGAGGAAGTGAAGGCTCTGGCTGCAAAGGGCTGTATTAGGGATATGGTTTCTATGCAGGGATTAGGCTATAAGGAAATTCTTGCGTTTCTTGAAGGGGAATATTCACTGGAGACAGCAGTAGAGCTATTAAAGCGTGATACAAGACATTTTGCAAAGCGCCAAATCACCTGGTTTAAGCGGGAAAAGGACGTAACCTGGATTGATAAGGACGGATTCCAATCAGAACAGGAGCTGTTGGAGGGGTTATTGGGAATATTAAAAGAAAAAGGGATAATATCCTTATCCGCAAAAAAGTAAGCTCTCTTAGCTCATGATTTTGCTGTAATTGGATATATTCTCTAGTTGGATAGATCCTGTAGTTTGATAAATCACATAATAACATGCCATAATATTATTATGTAAACTTTTTTTTTACGAAAACTCTCCAAAGACGTTTTGTCAGGAGATTTTATGCGAGAATTCTTCATTAGAAAATTGTCAAGAAATTTGATAATAAATTCTCATTGAAATAAATTCTATAGAAAATTTAAGGCATTCATTGCCTGGAGGAAAAGAAATTGGATAATATAAACACGATGCAGGCTTATAAGGAGCTTGGTTTAGACCCCAAGGTCATCTCTTATGGAGCCGGGATAGAGCAGAACCTGCGGACCCGTTTCCAAAGGATTGATGAGATAGCGGAATTTAACCAGCTGAAGGTGCTAAAGGCGATGCAGGAGAACCGTCTGAGCGATATCCATTTTGCCGCCACCACGGGCTACGGTTACAATGATATGGGAAGGGATACCCTGGAAAAGGTATATGCAGCCGTATTTAAAACGGAGGATGCATTGGTAAGGCCCCAGCTGATCAGCGGCACCCATGCGCTTACCGTTGCCTTATCGGGAAACTTAAGGCCAGGGGATGAGATCCTGTCTCCCGTCGGAAAGCCTTACGACACCCTGGAAGGGGTAATCGGCATCACGCCGGCGAAGGGCTCCCTGGCAGAGTTTGGCATCACCTATTCCCAGGTGGACCTGTTGCCGGACGGAGGCTTTGACTGGGAGGGAATAAGGGCTGCCATTAAGCCGAATACAAAGCTCGCCACAATCCAGCGCTCCAAAGGCTACGCCAGCCGTCCCACCTTGTCCGTGGAGCAGACCGGGGAGCTGATCAGGTTCCTGAAGCAGCAGAAGCCGGACATCATCTGTATGGTGGATAATTGCTACGGCGAGTTTGTTGAAACAACGGAG
>JARKQP010000289.1 GCA_029974875.1 Mobilitalea sp. | reverse complement strand
ATTTTAATGGGCACCATGGCCACATCGGCAAAGGGTTGGACAACCTTAATCACAATTATTGCAGTACCGGCAACATTAATCGGTTAACTCCGCTTCTTCTTTATTCCAGAAAAGAATAAAGTTGAAGCTACGACGGAGCATTTGGATCTTAACTGAATGTTAAAGGTATTAAAATCGAATAAATACATTTACCAAATTGCTTATATAACCCTCATTACAAGTATAGTTGCAAATATGGGTGTATCCGTATTCTATTTTACTTATGTAGTTAAAAATGTTGAGGCCATGGGCTTGACCGCCGCTGTCCAGCTTCTTATGGTTCCTATTATGTTTATTTTCCCTCCCTTGCTCAAAAAATTTGCTATCAGGGACGTCATTTTGGCCGGAATAATAATTCAATGTATCGGCTGTGTCATTTACTGGTTCGCTGGTGCAAACTTAATGATAATTATCCTTGCAAGTATCTTTGTTGGTATCGGAGCTGTTCCGCTCAGCATGTTAGCTGGCCTGATGATTATCGATTGTGCCGAATACAACGAATGGAAGGGTATGCACCGCCTTGAGGCAACATTAAGCGTAATACCAAACCTCACAAGCAACCTCGGCAGCGCATTTGGAGCATTCCTTCTCGGCGTATTCCTAAATGGGGCCGGTTATATAAGCACTGTAGAGGGCGTTACTGTAGACCAACCGGCTTCTGCTATTTTAATGCTCCGTTTATTAGTCAGCTTTATTCCGCTCGCTTTATATATTCTTTCTGCAATTACGGCGAAATTCTATAATCTTGATAAATTAATGCCGCAAATCAGAAAAGAAAACGGAGAAAAACATGCTTCAATTTTAAATACAGCCGAATAACCGGCTTGCCATCTAACAGTTTTTGGATATACATTTGGGGTCAGGAACATTACTATTGTTCTTGCCCCCAAATGTATTTTCTTATTACATGCCCTTCCTATTGCTCATGAGGTAGCAATGCGCGTTACCCGTTTTACCTCTGCATCCGGCTTCCTTTCCAGAAAATCCGAAACAAAGCATTAGGGCTCATCATATCCCCGTAAATAATCCCCTACTTCGGAAACCATACTCTCTTCATAGTAAATATCATACTCATCATAATAAATAAGAGTGCACTATATAAAGAGAAATCATTTCGAACAAACAGCGTAATAAACTGACTGTTTGTTCGAAATGATTTGATTCTGACAAGAGTCTTTTGTCAAGATTCTTGCCAGAATCAACTGACGCTTGTAAGTACATCTAAAATAACCATTAATGAAAACTTTTTCGCCTTTTTAGGTGAAGCTGCACTCATAGTAACGCCAGTTTGAACACTGAGCTGCTGCCCTCTGGAGTATCCACCTTCTTCCTCCTGACACGGTCCGGCTGCTCAAAGGAATTATAAGCCGTCGGGGCATCCCCAACTAAGCATTCAGCATCAACGTAGACCGCTGCTGTTCCAAAATCAACCTCAATTTCTTTTCCTTCACTCATATTCGTATTGACCAGGCTGACGCTTATCACATCGCCCTTTCTGGAGGCTGCTGTATAAATACCTTCTGCTCCAGCGGTATCCCTTCAGACCCTCCTGGATCAGCTCGTGCTGTTCCTTAATTACCTCTTCAAGCTCAAAGCACCCTTGAATCACCTCATTCCAGTCGGCTTCGGAAAATTCAAGCTCACTCTGCCCCATGTTTTTCACATTCCAGTTATAGAAATGCAAATCATAAGCATCCACCGCCGGCTGTCTATACTTTGCCATTTCCTTGAAGAAATCCTTCGTCCAGGCGATCCTCTCCGACCCAGATCCCATCATAGATACAGCTGCCCAAAAGCTCAATAAACTGCCCGTGCAGATCCGCTTGTATTACACCTTTATTCCTATCAATATGAACAAACATTTTTTTCATGTAGTCTACCTTTCTTTCGTTAACCCTTCACCGCCCCCATCGTAAGACCCTTTACAAAGTATTTCTGGAAAAACGGATATGCAATAATGATCGGTATAACACCAACCACGCAGATCGCCATACGTACCGTAGTGGACGGGATCTCATCCATACGTACCCCTTCGATACTGTTCGTAGCCAGGAATTGCACACTGTTATTAATCGCATTGAGAATACTCTGGATGCTGAATAATTTCGTATTGTTCAAGTAATACATACCGTTCTGCCAGTCATTCCAGTAGCTGATGGCCGTCATCATTCCGACGGTTGCAAGAATCGGCTTGGACAAGGGAAGCGCTATGATTTTAAATACGGTAAATTCTGATGCCCCGTCAATCCTGGCTGCCTCAAACAGCTCTGCCGGCAGACTGTACTGAAAATAATTCTTTACTAAGATTACATTAAAGGCATTCATTAACAGGTTCGGAACAATCAAAGCAAATAAGGTATCCTTGATATGGAAGGTGGAGGAATACAGGATATACTGCGGCACCAGCCCACCGTTAAACAGCATTGTGAATATCAATAAAAAGTTCAATACCTTTCTTCCCGGCAGCCCCTCCCTAGACAGCATAAAGGCCAGCATGGTGGTAATCATCATCCCTACCAGGGTTCCGATTACAGTAATCGTAATCGTGATGCCATAAGCCCTCAGGATGGTCTGAGCCTCATTCCAGATATAGCCGTATGCTGCTAAGGATAATTTCTTTGGCAGATAGGAATAGCCCTGCAGTAATGCTACCTTGTCGTCGGTAAAGGAAGCAATCAGCAGCAGGACGAAAGGCATGATTGCCAAGAATGACATAATTATAAGTACGATATGGGCCGATAGCTCCCAATATTTTTGATCTGAACGTCGCATCTTTTCTCCTCCTGGAAAATAATCCATCTCCCGGACGATGATCCATCCTCGCAAAGCATTTCAAGACAGATCATCCTTTCCTCCTAGAACATTGCATTTTCCTTGCTCTTTTTACGAACGATTGCATTTACGGTAACAATTAATATAAATCCAACAACTGATTGGTAAAAGCCTGCCGCTGATGACATGGCCATATTGGGCTTCTGCATTAGGCTCCGGTATACAAAGGTGTCAATCGTATCCGTTACCGGCATCAGGCTTCCCTGGCGCATCGGGATCTGATAGAACAGACCAAAGTCGGAGCGGAATATCTGTCCCATGCTGATGATCAGCAGGGTAATGATGGTCGGGGCAAGCAGCGGAATCGTAATCTTCCTGATCTGCTGCCACTTGGTGGCACCGTCGATCTGGGCCGCCTCATAATAGTCCTTGCTTATCCCTAAGATGGAAGACAGATAAAAGATCATTCCAAAGCCGATATTCTTCCATTGGTTTACGAATACCAGAATAAATGGCCAATATTTCTTTTCACCATACCAGTTGATATCTTCGATTCCAAATATATTTAAAATTGAATTGAATAAGCCGTTGGTCGGGCTTAAGTACGCATATACCAGATATGCGATAATTACCATGGACATTAAATAGGGTAATAGAATTACCGTCTGATAAAACTTCTTAATCTTTTCTCCCACGATTTCATTAATTAAGATGGCTACGGTTACCCCAAGCACCATTCCCAGAAATATGAAAGCTAAATTATACAATAGGGTATTCCTTGTGATACGGAATGCCTGGACGGAAGTAAACAGATATTCAAAGTTATCAAAACCGACCCATTTACTGCCCCAGATTCCTTTATTAAAATTAAATTTTTTGAACGCGATCTGCAGTCCATATAAGGGTATATAATTATTAATTAACAAATAAGCCATACCTGGTATGCCCATCAGATATAAAGGCAACCAATGTTTCCACTTTTTCTTTTTCTTCTTAGGCATTACCTGGTGTTCCATGCTCCCACTCCTTTATTATAAATGACTCTATTCCTATTTCTTATATTAAGGGGCATCCCCGGTGGAAACCGGATGCCCCTTAACCTTATGCCGGGGAAGGTTTCTTGCAGCTCCTTACCCAGGACAATTATTGTTCTGCCAGCCAGGCATCAAGCTGAGCCTGATTCTCTGAAATGATTTTATCAATACCGGCATCCTTTAACGCGGAGTTGAATTCTGCCAGTGTCGCATCAACATTATCTGACATACCTGTCTCAAGTACCGGTCTGTATTCGGATACTACACTCGCAACTGCGGCTATTTCCGTAGCCACGTTATCGGTGTTGAATACATAGCCTAAGGTTTTTGTAGGCTTTGCTTCGGCAGCAAAGGCTTTTAAATCATCATAGTAGCTTTCCGTAGCCGGTGCCAGCTGGAACTGCTGCAGAGTGTCACCAAACTGGGTAAAGATTCTGCCGTAACCGATATTCATCGGATTCACACCTTCTGGATAGGTGATTATGTTGTCACTGACCTTAACGTAATGTGTTCCCTCAATACCATATTGTAACAGGTTGGCGACCTCTGCATTAGTGTATAAGAAGTTCAGGAAATCCATTGCTTTGTCAGGACGGTCGCAGGAGGAAGTAATACCCCATG
This sequence comes from Mobilitalea sp., assembly GCA_029974875.1. The sequence continues at coordinate 19,198 of JARKQP010000289.1, read as the reverse complement.
CAAATTCCTGGACAGCTGCAGTTGACAGCTCATTCGGAGTAATCGGTACCAGGGTCTCAGTAAAGCTTAAGCCCTTTCCTGCAACGACCTGCTCTGAGGTTGGGGATACGCTGATCCATTGGTACAGGGTCTGCCCTGCGTTGAACACATCCTGTCCGTTCTGTCCGTTTGTCAGGGAATCTGCCGGAATATAACCAAGATCCTTCCAATTTTTAAATACCTTGCAGTATTCCTTATACTGCTCAGATTCATAAGCATTTACTATAGATGTGCTGTTTAATGGATCAAAAATTACACCATAGTTTAAATCCCCACCAAAGGCTTCTAAATCATAGTAAATATTCAAGCTTGTCAGGGAACCGTCTCCCTGGGTATTCAAATATAAATCTGGATTTGCCGCCTTAAGCTTTGCACCAATTGCTGTCAGCTGCTCCAGTGTAACATTTTCCGGAATCGTGATTCCGTATTCATCCGCCATTTGCTGATTATAGCCGATACCATTTGCCCTGCTTGGATAAAGGCTTGCAGGAACCGCAAAGACCTCGCCGCCTACTGTCGTTGCTCTTACCAGGTTACCCGCCTTTGCAAGCAGCTCCTGCCCTCTTTCCGCCAGTAACTCATCCAGTGCTATTACCACACCATCAGATACAAGGGTTGAGAGTGCAGTAGTAAGACCTGTATTGATCAAATCTAGTTTGTCACCACCTGCCACTGCAAGGGATACCTTGGTTGCATGGTCTGCGATGTGGTAATTTACAATCTTAACCTTACAATTAATTGCAGGCACCGTGATTGCATTGATTGCTGCTTCCACTGCTGCTGTATCAGCATACTCCTGGCCTAAGGTAACATTTTCAATTGCCACTTCATATGGCTCTTCGTCAAAATTTATTAATGATTCTGTCTGTCCATCCGTACTCGGTGCCTTTGTTGCCTGTGCACCCGTCTCTCCGTTCTTGTCAGCTGATTTGCCACAGGCAGTCATACCGACCACAAGAACCAGGGCTAACAATAGAGCTAAAAACTTTTTCATGTTTTTCATACTTTTCCTCCCATAAATTTAAGATAGCAGATAAACGTTGTTGTTCATCTGCTATTAAGATACCATATCCATCATAGTCCATGTTAATCGATAATGACCTCTATCCTATCCGATAATGACTTATCCAATAATGACTTCTTCTCATTTACCATCCAATCGCTTCCGGTACTCCCTCGGTGTAATCCCATACTGCTTTTTAAACAGCTTGATAAAATAATTCGAGCTCACATAGCCCACCTTTTCCGCTATAATTTCATTCGTCCACTGGGACTTTTTTAAGAGCTCCCTTGCCATTTCCATCTTGTAGGCAGTGACATATTCCACAATGGATTTCCCGGTGGTTTTCTTGAATAAGCGCATCATGTACTGTGGATTTAATGCGGCGTATTTGGCAAGGTCAGTAATGGTGAAGGGAGTTGTTATGTTTTCCCTGATATATGGTATCACCTTTGTATGGATAATATCCTGCTTTTCGGAATCTGACAGAAGCTCCTGGACCATGTCCTGCTTCATTTCTTCCTCCCGGTTTTCCTCTATCCTCCGGACTGCCTTTTCAATCACCTGATACAGCTCCCGGTAGTCGATGGGCTTGATTAAATAATCACTGCAGCCCAGCTGCATCGCCTTGCGCATGAAATTATATTCCGGATAGCAGGTCAGGATGATGCACTCCATATTAAAGCCGGCAAGGCGGGTTCCCTCGCGGATCCATTCAATAAATTCCAGGCCGCTCTCTCCCGGCATTTCGATATCGCAGAGCAGCAGGTTGACCGTCTCCTGTTTTAGGACATTCCTCGCCTCCTCAGCGCTATAAGCCCCAAAGACCTGGTCAATGCCGTATCTGTCCCAGTCAATCTCTGCCTGCAGGGTTTTTACGCTGTTTTCCTCATCATCCACAATCAAGACCTTAATGCCCATTCCGCTCCTCCTTTATTCCTGTAACACTATATCAATCTCAATCACAGCACCGTGGGACTGCTGGTTATAAAACCGGATCACTGCCCTATCCTGGTAAATCAAGCGCAGGCGCTCGATGGAGTTACGGATCCCAACCCCAAGCTCCTCCGATACATTGCCTTCCTCAATAAATTCCCGGATACTGTCTAAATCATCCTCTGAAAATCCATTTCCCGTGTCAGAGATCCGAATGCGGATCTTAAACTGCTCCAGCTCCTCCGCATCGATCTGAAGCAGTGAGGTTTCTCCCGGCCTCAGGCCATATTTGATGGCATTGCCCACAAAGCTTTCAATAATAAAGGGTGGGACAGGTATGATTTCCAGGGGAGGACTGCACTTAATACCATATTCAAAGGCCTTTGGATAGCGTATCTTCTGGAGCTTCAAATAGTTCTCAATATGCTCCAGCTCCTGCCCCAGTAAAACATACTTTGAGTTAACATTGACAATGTGCCGGTAATATTTTGAAAGGAGCATAATGATTTCCCTGGTCGCCTGCTTATCCCTGTCGCTGAAATTATACAGCGTATTCAAGGTATTTAGCATAAAATGGGGCTGGATCTGCTGGCTCAAATATTGCAGCTTTGTCTCCTGCTGCTCTAATTTCCCTTCATATACCTCTATTTTAAGATTCTGGAGCTGATCCATCATGGAGTTAAACTGGTCAATCACGCTTTCAAATTCTACGCTGGTTTTATCCGCGTTCGGGATGCGGTACTCCATGTTACCGGCTTCAATTACTGCCATGCTTTTCTTCATATGGCTGATCGGCCCAATTACCCAGCGGTAGATGCACAGGATATATACGGTGAACAAAAGTACCAGTATGCCTGCTACCAGGAAAATGCTTTCCGTTACCTTAGGCAGTTCCTTCTTTAATGCCTTCTCGTTAATCAGCTTTACAAACCGGTAATCCGTTTCCCCGCTAAGGGCGGATGCCACATACCAGCGGCTTCCCCGGCCATCCCGGTACACATTCCCGCTGGTATCAATGCTTATCTCTTCCCGAGAGTTTAGAACCCGGCCATTCTCATCCACAAAATAATATTTTACATCCTCATCCGAAACCAGACCCAGCTTCCGGTACAGGCTGCCGTATTCCAGCCAGGCTCCAAGGTCATAGCTTTCGTAATCAATGATCCGTACGATATAGGCCTTGTCATCGCTCCAAATCGTGCTCCACCGTCTTTTTAATGGAACCTCATCCTTATTATCAATCAAGTCCCGGATCGCCTTTGTCATCTCCGGATCCACCTTATTGTTATAGAATAGATCAACCTTCGGATAATATACGAAAATATAGAACTGGAAGGATGAGCCCTTCGTCAGGTTCGTTATTTTCCTCATAAGCCTCTGGTTCGCACGCCAGAAGTCCGTATTTTCCTCCGTCGCTTTTGCCACCACCTGAAAATCCGGGTTATTGATGGACAGGTTGATGACTGAGTTCTCCAGCAGCTCCATCATGGTATCCAGCTGGGATACGGCCGCTTCCACCTCAGCCTGGCTTTCCGCGACCCTCTCCTTCCGGAGGTTTTCTAAGTTATAGGAATTAATCCACAAAATCATTGCAATGACAGGGATGGATACCCCTAAGGTAACGACAAACAGGCGGATATTTAAGGTCCAGCGGTTCTTCAAAGCGGCTCCTCCCTTCCATAATAGATATCGTTGTATATCTTCATTATACCATGAACAAAAGCATGTTCATGGTCTCCGGCTCCGATCGGAATTTGCAAACTTGTTTGCAATTCCTCACTACACCTCCATTATAATACAAAATACCCAGTTCTTCTATTGTAAATCAATGCTTGTCATTATAGTGCACAAAATAAGTCATTTTTAAGCGAGATCTCTTGTTGCCCAAATAAGATAAGCAAGCCTTTTTTACACTGTCATACAAAAGAAACAGACGCTGCATAGCCACAACGCCTGTTCACTATCTACCTTCTCTATTATCATCATATGGTTCAAATATATCATCAAAAATCTCAGTTCCATATTTTTTATATATTGCCGCAGCGAGCTTATAGCAATAGTCATCATCTCTTGCTGAAATTACAACAATGTTCATTTTCATTTTATCAAATACCAGGGTATATACTATCCTTATTCCTATGTCACGGTGCTTGATTTTAAAAAATCCAGTTAAATTATTTCCGCTTCTATTTCCCAACGGTTTTCCGTAACCATTTGGACTCGGCCATGGCGCTTGGGATACTTTATATATCCCTGCCAATACCTGTTTCTTAATTGAACCATCCAATTTGGATAAATCCTTAATGGCTTCCTCTGTTATTCGTATATCCCATCCCATTATTCAATTTCAACACTTTCTGAGATTTTTTTTATTTCATCCATTGTATAGCCTTCTTTTTCAACAACCTCTTCAAAGGATACAGTCTGCTCCTGATTTCTCTCCTTCGCTAACTGGAGTAACCGGATATTTTCTACTCCTTCCAGAATCTTTTCCAGTCTGGCTATTTTACTTTGCATATTCTTATATTCTTGTATTGACAATACTACAGCCGTTGGCTGATTATTCTTTAATACGATGTACTCCGTATTATTCTCACATACATCAGCAAATATCTTTCCGGCCTTACCCTGGCTAAAATCAGAAATAGATACGAGCCTCTCCGTCAGATCAATTAATGCCATATTCATACGCTCAACTCCCTTCACTAGGTTCATTATATCTTATATTAAAATAATATGCAATATTTTAACTTATATATACATTAAAATTATACATTATATAGACCATTGTGAGGCATTTGCTTAATTAATGTAACTAGCTCCATCGTAACCATATACCAGAAAAAAAGCATATTCTAAACCAAAGTCCATTGGCTTGAAATATGCTTTCGTTTTTTCCTTTTAATTCTTCCCGCTTCCCCTCTCTACTGACTATCAGCCACAGCATCCACAGCCTTGGTTAACATGTCCATAAGCATCCATGCAATCCTCTTCCTTGTTCTTCATGCAAAGATGAACTGCTGATTTTTTAAACGTCATCGGCAGGGCTAAAATATTCGGGTTCTTTCCAACAAACTTTTTCTTCGCGTCCTCTATGGCCTCCTCGAAGGTCTCCCTTGTCTTCAGCCCCATTCCCCTGGCATAGCCCGGTTCCTCTGCTCCGACAATATAGATGGCACTGGTGTTCATTTCGGCAATATGCCCGCAGGACATCATGGAAAATCCGTGGAAGGGATGGAATGCATTGGTAAAACGGTATTTGCGGATATACTCCTCATTTGTCGCAAAGTATTCACCCAGCCTGTTCATATCCGGCAGGGTATACATGTGGTCATGCTGGAACAGCTCATACAGCTCCCTTAAGTAGGGCCACAGCTCGTCATGGAAATACCCGTTGCAGGTAGATGAGCAGATAATAACACAATTCTCGCTCATGATCCTCTTATATCTCAGCACCTGTGCACTTAAGGCCTGCATCATCATAATCGGGTTTGTTCCCATTCCATCCCCGTAATGGAATTTCTGGGGCATTCCGAATACCATAATGTCATATTTTTTCTCCGCCCAGTGTACATAGGTTCTCTTATCCGCTGTCTTCCAGCTGACCGGCTGCATCTCCTTTGCATATCCGCTAAAGATTGCAATTTGTCTGGACTGGGTATCCAGTACCGCATCACAGCAGAAAAAGGGATGTCCCATTTCTTTTTCCATATGCATGCTTATTTCATCAAACTTAGTGCGCATCAGGCTTGCGCCGTTCACCGGAGTAAAATCCTTTCTATGCATAACGGAGGGCACATGGTGGCTCGCAATGCTCTGCCAGTTGGTGATACCCGTGGCACTGTGCTTGTAGCCTCCTGAATATCCGCCGTAGGGGTTTCCCTGTACGTGCCCGATCAGGATGGGAATATCGCTGTCAAAGACATATTTATTCATATAAACCGGATCTCCCCGGTGGGTTGTCCCCAGATTGACCATATGCTCCTGATCCTCGCTGTCATGGCTGATGATCTGTCCGGTAGGCCAGAATTCGTCAAAAAGCTCAGGACCAAAGATTGCCCTTGCATCGGATTCCTTGCTTCTGGGATGCAGTCCGTTGGAAATAATGAAAAGAATATCCTTCCTTTCTACTCCTGCCGCGTAAAGCTCTTTTAAAATATATCTGATGCTCAATTTCCTGTGGCTGGTGGCCTGTTCCCCGCCCTTAACACGATCCGGGACAATAAAGGTAACCGTGCTCCCTTTATGCGCCAGCTCTGTCAGTGCCGGCATCCCGATGGGATGGGCCAGGCTTTCCAGGTAGGCTTCTTCTAATTTATCCTCAGGAATAAAGTCCGGATCCTTCACTGTTTCACCGGGAATAAAAATATCTGTTTGATCCGGCAATTCGGCCGCCATGGTACCCTGTCCATATTCAAATTCAATCTTCATCTTACATTCCTCCATTCATATAAAGTCTTATAATTTCCAGATACTCCTCCGGATAATATCCGATTTCTCCCTGGAATCTGGTGAGCGCAATCAGTCCTCCGTCAATCTCCCCAATGGAGGCCAGCATTGCCGCATTCTCCTGTTTCAGCCCGCCGCCATAGACAATATCCATGCCACCGGTTTTATCCTTCACAAAGCGTGCTATTTTAGTTATATATTCTTTATCCGCAGGAGTTTTTCCGGGTCCTATTGACCAAATCGGCTCATAAGCTATCACAACCTTGGAGGTATCCACATCCTTTAATCCAAGCTCCAGCTGTTTTCCAAGAACCTCCATCCACTGGGCCTGTTCCTCCGCCTTTTCACCGATGCAATAAAGCACGGTCATGCCACGGGCAATGGCACATCTGATCTCCTGGTTTAATATCCTGTTAATTGCATCAGTATTAACAATACCCGCTTCTGCAAGGATTCCTGCTTTGTCATTTCTCTCCTCACAGTGGCCTATGATGGTGGTTTCACAGCCTGCACTGACCATTGCCGCTGCCGGCCTGTTCCCGGTAAATGCCCCAAAGTTGCCGCCGACAGACACATCCGCACGGTAAACACTCTGACACCCTATTTTAATCGGGCTGTCCACCGCTTTTGCCGCTGCCGCTCCCAACAGATGGGCTTCCGGAAAATACATGGCAAACTCCACTTTATCTGCATCATATGTTTTTAATTCTTCCTGGGTATTTGTAATAATATAAGATGCCCAGTCCTTTACAGGGGCAATCCGGTTCACACCCCCAAATTCTGTGGGAACATCAAATCTTTTTAAATTCAGATAGATATGCTTCATTTATACTTCCCCCTTTTTGTATCTGTCTGCCATCTGCTCCAAAGTGACACACTCCACCTTGGGTGCTTTTCCAAAGCTTCCAAACTGTACAATCAAGGTACCGACAACTTCCTTGACACCGGCTTCAATACAGCCACAGATACGCGCCACATCATCGTCCGGTATATTGCCATACATTACTGTATCCATAATAGGCGTGATAAATACTCTCGGATCAAAGGCCGTCTTGTTTTTCTCCAGCAGCTCATAAATTCCGCCAATGGAGGCACTTGTCCTAAGTGCCGGTTCCTTCGCAAATAACTCCTTCATATTACGGGTTACTGCAAGGCGGATATCTGTGTCAACATTAATCTTATTGATTCCGCAGTGGGAGGCCTCGATCAACTGATTTACATCGATACCAAAGGCGTTGGTCAGATTGCCGCCAAGGGCATTAATTTCATCCACAATATATCCCGGCACGGTAGAGGAGCCATGGCTCACCAGGAAGCCCTGGATTCCTTCATGGCGCAGGCACTCCTTGATAGCAATGGCAATCTCCTTGCGGATCAATGCATTCTTTCCCTTATTGGCACCATGCATGGTTCCGTAACTGATCGCCAGGGCATCCACTCCCGTTTTCCGGAAGAAATCCACCGCACTCAATGGATTGGTATAGGTGCTGTCTGCGCTGAATACATGATCCTCTACTCCCGCTAAAACTCCAAGCTCGCCCTCAACGGACACCCCGAGCTTATGCGCATATTTTACGACCTCCCTTGTCAGCTCCACATTTTCATCAAAGGGCAGGGAGCTTCCGTCGATCATAACACTGGTATAGCCGCCTTCAATTGCCGCTATACAGGAATCCAGGTTTCTGCCGTGGTCTAAATGGAGGGCAACCGGAATGGAGCTGTTCTCCCCATAGTGTTTCACAGCGTCCGCAATGTTTTTTGCGCCTTTTTTCTTATCCTCAAGGGTGGCATTCATAAAATCGCATCTTCCGCCCATAAATCCGTTGGCCAGATCGGCTCCCTGTAAAATTGCAGGGCTGCGAAACATCTCATGCACACCAATCACTGCCTTCGCCTGGGCCACCGCATTGACATTAAATGCCCCCTGGGCATAATCATACCGGTCTGCCGCTTCTAAAATGGCTCTCATAGGTACTAACATAATCTCATCCTCCATTCGGTTTTTGAATCCTTTTAATTTTTAAGTCCTCTTAATTTTCGGGTCCTCTTAATTAAAGGACACCATTTTCGGTAATTCCCCGCCAATTAAAGGCCGGCACCATTCCTTGAAGCTTTCCGTCACGCCATTCCCTTCGCTGTTGATATATTCGTCCGGCATCGTCCGTTCATTCATCATAACCTCATCAATATCTGCTAAAAATGGCTCCATCACATACGGTTCAGTGGAAACACGCCGAAAGGCAACCATTTTTCCGCTTTCCCCCTGCATGGCTGCCCTGCAGGCCAATTCTCCGGCTAACCTGGCTTCCTCACAGTCTACCGGGCTATGCAAAGCAATGGAAGCCCGGCCAAGCAGCCCCGGTTTTTCTCCCCTTGCCTTATAACCCAGCCTTTTGATTACCAGGTTGGCAAGATGGGAGCTGACATCCCCAAAGTAAATTGCCCTCTCTGTCCGAAAGATCGGCTCCACAACCGGCTCTCCTTTTGCGTTCTTGAGCCCTTCACTGGCTACAACCACAATGCCCTTTTTCTTTTCCAGCAATCTCCTGACATCCTCTATGAACCGGTCCTCCTCGAAGGGTCTTTCCGGCAGATAAATCAGATCCGGGCCTGTTCCATCCTCCTCTGCCAGGGCGCTGGCCGCCGTAATCCATCCTGCATTTCTTCCTAATGCCTCCACTACAGTCACATGGATCGCCAACCCCTTCACATCCGCACAAACCTCTTTTACGCTCTGTGCCAGAAAACGCGCTGCGCTTCCATAGCCGGGGCTGTGGTCCGTAATTGAGATATCATTGTCTATGGTCTTAGGAATTCCCATGACCTTGATGTCCAGACCCTTCTTCAGGCAGGTTTTATAAAGCTTTCCGCAGGTATCCATGGTTCCGTTTCCACCGTTAAAAAGCACATAATGAATATTTCTTTTCACAAGAATTTCAGTCATATGCTCATAATCTTCCTGCTCTATCTCATCCCTTGAGGTTCCAATTGCACTCCCCGGTGTCTGCAGCAATAATTCCAGGTCAGCCTCCGGTACGTTTTCCAGCTCAATCAATTCCTCTCGGAGTAAGCCTCCTGTTCCGTTCCGGGCAGCATAGATATGGGTCAGCCCGCCATATTTCCCGGCCTCCTTTACCGCGCCATATAAAGAAGCATTCATAACTGACGTGGGTCCTCCGCCATGTACAATCAAAATATTCTTCTCCATAAAATATTACACATCCTTTCTTTCCTCCAGTGTAGCTTTCTTCCAGTGTAGCATAACCTGGAGCTGTATTTGCCAACATTTTACGCAAACGTTTGGCTAAAGCTTTTCTTCCCCATTGCGTTCTCTGATATTCTCTTCTTATAACCTTCCATTATAAAAGGATACCGACCTCATTAACCCGCTTCAACCTCTTCACCAAAAAAGGGATGAAAATCAATTGAATCACGATTCCAGGGATCGCATTCACAAAACCATTCATAACAAACAGCTTCCAGGTAAAGGAGTTTCCGATCAACGAGAACAATCCGATTGAAACGCCGCCCCACACAATGCGTCCCAAAATCATTGCTGTCAATAAGGCAAGATGGATTCCAAATCTCTGTTCCTTCAGCTTTTGATACATACAACCGGTTATAAGTCCATACACAGCCAATTCCGGTGACATGGAAACTGCCGTAGGTATCATCAGCGGCATTCCAACCAGTACACTCCGAAGCAGGGGAACAATCAGTCCGACAATAAAACCATAGGGTCCTCCGCAAATAAAACCGCATAGCATGACCGGGATATGCATCGGAAGTAACATGTTCCCAATCCTGGGTATCTGCATCGTAATAAATGGTAGTATAATCCCCAGGGCAATAAAAAATGCCGATAACGCTAGCTTCATGTTTTGTTTTTTCATAAAATACCTTACCTTTCTTTACTGCCTGCAAGCGTTTTGCTGCAGGTACAAATTTGATTACAAATTATGCTTCCCGATAATTCACTTCATTTTCTGATTCTATTTTAACATTATTACGCAAACTTTTGCGAAAATTCTATGCAAACGTTTGGTATTATGGTATATTGTTATTCTATCAGTATTATTGATGAAATATAGTAAGAAAGGTAGGTCTCTGATCCATGACACTAAAAGATATTGCTAAGGCTGCCGGTGTTTCTGTTTCTACCGTTTCCAGAATCATTAACGGCAACTCTTCTACCGCAGCAAGTAAAGAGGTCCAGGATAAAATATGGGAAATTGCCCGAAGCGTAGGGTATGTTCCGAACACCTCTGCCCAAGCCTTGAAGATAGGAAATTCCGAAAAGAAATCCAACAGCTCCATCGCCTGTATTTATGCACGCTCTGCCGATGCCAAAAATGATGCGTTTTTCTCTGCCCTTACCCGGAGCATCGAACAGGAAGCGCTAAAGGAAGGGTATATTGTAAAATACTCCTTCTCTGCTTTCGATATCCATAACCCTGCAACCCATCACCAGATCCTGAATAACGAAGTAGACGGTGTCGCCGTCTTAGGCCGTTGTGACAAAGAAACCCTGAAGTTTTTAAAAACACACTTCAAAAAGGTGGTATGTACAGGCCTGAATGCCTTGGATTCTGAATATGATCAGGTCATCTGTGACGGCTATGCCGTCGCTTCTGAAGTCATGGAGTTTCTGTTTAAGCTTGGTCATGAAAAAATCGGATATATTGGCGAATTCCAAAAGGAAGTCCGGTATTTGGCTTATCAGGATGCCTTAAAAAAGCATCATTTCCCTTTCGACAGAGATCTTACGACCAATGTTCCTATTTCCTCCGAAGGCGGATATCAGGGCGCCAAACGTATTTTAGACCGGAAAAAGGAGGTCACCGCTTTTTTCTGTATCAACGATATTACTGCAATCGGAGCAATCAAGGCGATACAGGAATGTGGCTTTAAGGTTCCTGAGGATATTTCCGTCATCAGTATGGATGATATTGAAATTTCACAATATGTCTCCCCCATGCTGACTACCATGCATATACCGATTGATGAAATGGGAAAAATGACCGCTAAAATACTAATTGACCGCATTAATGGAGGACATACACTTCCCTTAAAGCTTTCCCTGCCATTTTATCTGGCAAAAAGAGAAAGCTGCATAGCTAGGAAGCCCCATAACAGATGATTATAAATGCGGTTTCTTTCCACCCGGCTACATTCCCCGCACCTGGGAATATATCAAAAAGGGCAGCAATCAATGCTACATTAGCCATTTTTGCTGCCCACATGCTTCTATCCTACTGACCCGGTCGAAAATGTATTTTACATTTCAATAACCGGTATATTTAGTAGCTTACAGACCTCTATCATGGAATCCGCCACATCATCCCATACAATGCTGTAATGGTGGGGTATTCCTTCTTCCATAATGCGCTCTACTATTTTTCTTACAGGCGCATCAACTTTAATATTAGCCATAACACCCTTGGTATAACGGTCCATATCAATTGCTGTTCCTCTTAGAAGAAACAATTTATAAGAATCATTGATATTACAAAATCTTGCTATCGTCACTTTTCCTTCTTTCAGCGCTCCGTAAAATGCGGTTCCCTGCCCTGCCAAAGGATGATTATTCATTGTATATTCATGCTTCGTATTTTTTAAAGACGGTGCCGCATTCCCGCAATGCCAGAAAGTCATCACATTTTGTCTCTCATCGATATTAATCATATCAGTAATGAAAGTAGGAAGTCCGGTAAGATAATTCTGTACAATCTGGGCAAGCTCAGCATCTATATCACCTTCACACCCTATGTTCCTACCCTCATCTGCTAATCTGCCTAATACTGCACAGGGTGTTGTATGCAGACTCCCCATCTCCGGCCAGCATTTGATAGTGGCAAAATCATAGGACTGTCTCTCCATGAGCACCCTCAATGCGAGATATAATTTAGAATGATTCTCTAAATGTCCTTCCGGGAGCTTACTTACATCATATTCTTCTTCCACTCTTCTCATATCCGCTTCATATGCTTCCCTGGGCACATGATCCATTTCGTCAAAGACTACTTTTAAATCCGTTTCTTCCATTCTAATTCCAAAAGTTCTGCGGATTAAACTTTCGCTAAAGCTTGAATTATAAAAAGCCGTAGGGCGATAACCAAACAATCCAAGCACAGTGCCTTTTAGCTTCTTTAATACACTATAGGCGGTTATCAGATTTATAACTCTTGAGGCAATTGCAGCCTCTTCTTTATCACCATAGATAGAGTAGCATGTGGCTCCCAGCTTTTTTAATGACGCTGAATTCATCGTAATTGCTACTAAAGCATTGGCATATAATCTATCATTTTTATCAAAGCCGGGCTCATATGGCGCCCACAAAACAATGGGCACCTCCAAATTTTCTGCGAGGCAGGTAGATATATCATCCCCGGTAAATGCCCCGTAAACCATGACAATAATGTCTACCGACTCCGCTTTAAATTGTTGTGAAATCTCATCCACTGCTTTCGGGGAATCTCCTAACCTTTTTGCCTTAATAAGATTTACACCGGGTAAATTTTCTTCAAGCCACGCCCCATATTCTTTCATTCTTTTTTCCGGCAGCTCTCTGGGCCATCTGCCTGAAAGTGTTGTTATAAATCCAACATTGAGTTGCTTTTTCATAAGACCCCTCTCTTCCATTTATAATTTTAAATATTATAGTCTGAAGCAATATAAATGCATTTTTTATAAATCTATTTCTATGTAATTACTAATCCACCCAAATGATTATTTCTATGCCTTCCCTTCTGACCCCGCCAATCGGATAATAGCTTTTACGTCTTGCGTTAACTTATCATTCGCATATTGGGACAGTTTCCAGGAATGTCCTTGATGATCCATATTTTTTAAACCATCCGCATAATGCTCAACATATCTATACCGTATTTCTGTACCAAAATTAATTTTAGCTACTCCCATTCCAATCGCTTGCTTGATGATACTCTCCGACATACCGGTACATCCATGAAGTACAAGCGGTATATCCGTGAACTCCCGCACAGCTTTTAAGATATCCAGCTTGATATCCGGCCGCCCTTTGTAATAGCCATGGGCATTTCCAATTCCAATTGCCAAAGTGTCAGGCTGGCATAAAGTGAGATACCTTCTGACTTCTTCCGGATCAGCAAGATTTTTATTTTCTGCAGTATTTCCATCGCCGTCCAACCGGGCAAGCTCTCCAATTTCTGCTTCTACAATAACACCGTATTTCCTGGCTTCTACAATAACTTTATTCGTAAGCTCCACATTTTCTTCGATCGGTTTCGTGGAACCGTCAATCATAACGGAGGTAAATCCAAGCTCCAGCGCTTCTTTGCATATTTCATAGCTATCCCCATGGTCGAGATGAATCGATACAGGCACCGATACTTTGTTGGCACACCATTTTGATACCTCTACAAACCAGTCATTTCCCGAATATGCACCGGTAGATACATAATGTGCTAATATGATAGGAGATCTTAATTCCTGTGCCGCCCGGCAAATGGCCCATATGATATCATAATTTCCACCCTGTGTATTAATTGCAGGAATAGCATATCCATTTCGGCTTGCATATTCCAGATTTTCTTTGTTTGTTACTAACATCTTTCTGTCCTTCTTTCCTATTCAATATTCTGCCCTACCTTACTGATCCTTACCTTTTTCCTGCGCATGCTTTTTGCGCATCCAAAGTTTGCACCGAGGATGACGCAGGCACAAACTTTGAAGGTTGAAAATGTATTTCTTTCAACCTTTTACTGCCCCCTGTACTAATCCTTTTACAAGATGCTTCTGAAAGAAAAAGAATAGAAGTAACATTGGAATAATGCCAATCACCGAAATAGTATTAACGAGTGACCAATCATAAGATAATTCTCCCAAATACCGCACTGAAACACCTGCCGAAAGAGTCCTGAGTGAATCCGTCTGTATCAGTGTTGTTGCATGCAGGTAATCATCCCAGGTCATTAATAAGGAATAAATACCAACTGCAAGAATACCCGGCTTTACCAGTGGTATAATGACGGAAAATAAAATTTTAAATCTGCCGGCTCCGTCGATAAAGGCTGCCTCTTCGAGAACTTTGGGTATACTGTCAAAAAAGCTTGCCATCAACATGGTTGTAAACGGTATCATTGCCGCCGTTAATGCTAAAATTAATCCCTGCTGGGTATTGATTAAGTGCATCTTTCCCATAAGTCCATATAGTGAAATCATACGGCTTACTACCGGAAACATCTGTGCTGAAGTAAAAGCGGCTATGATCCACTTGTTCCATTTGAAATGAAATCTTGATAATGCATATCCTGATATAATTGCCATAAATGTGGTTAATATAGCACAGGAGCCCGATACAATAAAGTTATTCATATAATAACGGAAGAAATATTGATCCTCTGTAAACAGTTTAATGTAGGCATCAGGCGTCGGTAATTCCGGAAAAAATGTAGGCGGAAATTTATATGCCTCCATATTTTCTTTAAAGGATGTCATTAAAACCCAATATAACGGGAATAACAGAAATAATAAAATCAATGCAACTATGATATAACGAATGACTGTAAAAATGATTTGTTTCTTCTTCATATCTATTATTCCTCCTATTCCATTTTAGTTTCTTTAAAGATGATATTGAATAATACGACTACCACAACCATTAACAGCATCCATATCGTTGTAACTGCAGCTCCTGATCCAAGGTTATTGGAAACAAATGCTTCCCTGTAGCTTAAAATCGCTAAGGTACTTGTTGAATTGTTAGGACCACCGCCTGTCATAGTCCAGATAAGAGGAAACTGCTTGAAGTTTTCTATAATTGACATTGATGTTGTAACTTTAATAATACTTTTCATATATGGTATGGTAATGTGAAAAAACCGGTTCACCGCATTTGCCCCGTCTACCGTAGCTGCTTCCATAGTTTCTTCCGGCACATTAGCAAGTCCTGATACAAGCAGCAAGGCCGTAAGAGGAATCTGCTTCCATAAAGCTGCAATTGCAATGCCAAAGAGCGCTGTTGACGGATTATTTAACATTGCAAAGTCTGTTACCTTGCCAAAGCTGAATATTTCCACCACATATTTTAACAACCCATATTGGGGCTGATATATCCACATCCATATAAGACCAGATATAATGGTTGGCACAATCCAGGGAGCCATCATAATACTTCTTATAAACCTGGCTCCTTTTAAATTGGAATTTAACACTAAGGCCATTGCCATACCCAGGATAAACTGGGATAGTACCACCCCTCCAACAAATATAAATGTGGTTTCTATGGATGGTAAAAGCTTGTTATTAGAAAAGAGCTTCATATAGTTGGCAAACTCATTCCATTTTCCCGGTGTTCCGGCAATAATATTTTTAATTCTATAATCCTGGAGGCTTCTTATAACGGAATCAAAAACCGGTACTAAAATAAACATAACTGTAATTATAATAGACGGGGTTAGTAATGCCAGGGCAAAAAGTCTGTCTTTTGTGATTCTTTTCATGAATGGCGCACCCTTTATTTTATGGGAGCCAACTGTTATTGACTTATTCTGCATTATAGGTTCCCCTTTCTGTTCTTACCATATTATTCATTTTCTCTTCTCCATTAATTCTTAAAGCACTCATTGAAGCATAATCTAAAGCCAGCCGATTATTTAGTTTGGCAGAGGTTTTTCTTCCTCTGCCAAACAATAGTCCCCTAATTACTTAATATACTTTCCGCTGCTGTTTTAAAATCATTAATCGCCTGGTCTACATCTTTATCATTAACCGTAACAGCCTGCGCTAATGCGGCTAATTCAAGATTAAAATCATTGATAGTAGGAATATTAGTTGCACTTCTTGCCGTATCCAGGGATTTAATGGCACCTGCGAGAACAGGCGATTCGGTAATTCCCTGTATTTCGCTTAATGCCTTCATGGAAGGATATCCAGGAGCAACATTCTGCAAATATGGAATCAAAACATCCTCAGTAAGTAAATATTCAATGAATAATTTGGTTGCTTCAACCTGGGCTTCACCGTTATTACCCATCATAAGGGTGTGGGCCTGGATTAAGCTTTCCCCTGTGCCTTGTCCGCCGGATAAAGGAGCAGCGGATGCCACAAAATCAATTGCATCGGGGTTAATGCTGCGAACACCGTTAAATCCCCAGGATTGGTCATAATACATCGCAATCTGGCCTAAGGCAAATAAATTTCTCAAATCCTTTAATTTACTTACTTGTGGATTATAGCCTTTATCATCTAATTCCTTTAAAAATTCAAAGGTTTGTTTAAATCCCGCATTATCAATGTCTAATGTTCCATCCGCACTTAATGCTGAACCGCCAAATCCATATATCAAAGATGTCAGACATGATCCTGATACAGCTACGGAGGCTGTTGTCATTCCAAAAGGATATACTGCATTACCATCTGCAGTTTTTAATGCAGCTAATTTAGGTGCGATCTCCATCATTTCGTCTACCGTGGTTGGAGGGCTGTTAGGATCTAACCCTGCCTGTTCAAACAGATCCTTGTTGTATAGCATGATAAAAGGAGATGCATACATAGGTATTCCGTGAGGGACTCCATCAATTTTCATCGCTTCCATCATAGACGGATATATTTGTGACAAATAATCCTCAGAAAATGCATCTGTAACCGGCATTAAAATTCCTGCATCTGCTAAGGTCGGAATCCAGGAAGCTTCACCAAAAACCAGATCCACCTTTTCTCCACCGCCAACCCAGGTTACAACCTGAGTTAACATCTGGCCATATTCAGCGGTCATAAATTCAATGGTAATATCAGGATACTTTTCTTCAAAACCTTTTTTTGCATCATTCCAGAACTTATCATAACCAGCTTCTAAAACTCCATAATTTGCAAACTTAATTGTAACCGGTTCTTTAAATTCATAGCTCCCGCTTGCTCCGTCCGTTTCCTCTTTTGCTGCCTGTGTTATATCTGTTTGTTTTGTATCTGTTTGTGCTGTATCTGTTTTCGTTTCTTCTTTTGGAGAGCCCCCACATGCCCATAAAGATACTGTTAATACGAAGACTAACAATAATGCCAATACTTTTTTCATCTTGCTCATTTTTATCTTCTCCTTTTAAAAAATTTATTAAGCTCCTTATACCTCCATCCAAACTCATATCCTTTTCCTCTAACCAAAAGAATGAATGTTTTTATAAGGTTAACTTTAATTTAAAATTGTAACCTATTAATGAAAAGAATCCCTTGGGAATAACGTTGTGTTAAAACCGGGAAATCTTGATATATCCCGATGGGAATTGATTTTTTGCCCAGCTGATGGTTTATTTCCTTCTATCAGCTGCGGTGATGTTTTTTTCATGTTCTCTATCATTTTCCCCACAAGCTTTTCCTTGATTGAATTGTATTCCGGCGAAACCGCCAGATTATGCTGCTCTAATGGATCCTTTTCCAAATCAAACAGCAATTCCTCCCCTCCATACCAGGTCCACATATATTTAAATTGTTTATCCATCATCGCGAAATACTTATTTTCACAATTTCCATAAAACTCTTTTTCATTCTCATCCTCCATATAACGGAGCAGGTCATTTCCGTCCAGTTGCTCCTTAAAGCTAATTCCGCAGATAGATAAGATTGTGGGCATGATATCTGCCAAAGTGGTGATTTTGTTACACTGCAACCCGGCATATTTCATATTAGAGCTTCCAAATTCAGCGGGCGGCTTGATTATCAGGGGGATATGGGAGGAACCTTCTAAAAAATTAGTTTTTGCGCACATATTATGATCCCCTAATAAATCCCCGTGGTCCGAGGTGAATATGATCCAGGTGTTTTCTAATAAATTTAATTCACGCATTCTTGCAAACAACAGACCTAGGTTATAATCAATCTGGGATATACATGCATAATACGCTTTCTTAATCTGCTGCTTTTGGGCTTTAGACATCCGCCATATATTATTTAATTGAAAAGTCGGTTTGTAAAAACCAAATGGTGCCGTATCCATATCAGCCGACCAATCTCCCATGGCAGGCTCCGACATTTCAATTCCGTTATAAATCTCCCAGAAAGATAAATTTGGATCCAGGGGAGAATGTGGTTTTGTGAAGCTGGTCCATAAAAAGAAGGGTCTGGTTGGATCCCTGTTTTCTATAAAATCAATGGATTTATCCACAGTCCAATGGGTCAAGGAGTCTGCCTCATTGCCGGTATTAATAAAGGGCTCTACTTCATTTTCACCAACCCCATGATGCCGTGTGGAATATTTTCCGTATTTTCTCATCTCATTAAAATAATCCATCGGTAAATCTGCATGTTCAATACCGTAAGTTGCTCTCATGGGGTAAAAATGTAATTTTCCCTCAGCTCTTGTCTGATATCCATTTTCTGTAAGCAATTTAGGGAATGTAATATTATCCCTCATTGGCAAGCAATCATTATTATTACCTATCAACCCGTGTGTATAAGCTTCCTTACCCGTCATAATGGTGGCCCTTGCAGGCATGCATACAGGACATGCAGAATAACATCTGTTAAATGTTATCCCCTCGTCGGCCAGCCAATTAAGATGGGGAGTAAATATCTCCTTATTACCTAAAGCATTATTCGTGTCATATCTTTGTTGATGCGTAGTGATATGCTGTATATTGGGTCTTTCCTTATTCTTCTGCTTTTTATTAGTGGCCGTATTATCTCCGATTACGTATTTTTTGATATTTAATGCTGCTGATAAGATTTTAGTTTTCTTTCTGTGTTTTATATTTCTTTTGTTTTTTTTTTTGTTTTGCTAGGTTTGTTTTTATTTTTATGAGT
>JARKQP010000279.1 GCA_029974875.1 Mobilitalea sp. | reverse complement strand
TCGTGGTATTTAAAGGCTCCCTCCTTTTTCTCCACTGTAACACCTGGCCAGTTGTCAACCTTAAGATTTGCGCCTGTATAGGCATTGAACAATGTTGTCTTTCCGCAGTTTGGATTACCGACAAAGCCTACGTAGATTTCTTTTTTCATCTCCCAATCCTCCTTATGGAGGATTTTTCCCCCTTAGTAGGAGGATTTTCCCCCTCGATCCGTATCGTCTCTGCAATCTTCC
Source organism: Mobilitalea sp. (assembly GCA_029974875.1). The sequence goes on along the minus strand of JARKQP010000279.1, from coordinate 922 downwards.
TGCCTAATGCCAGCCGGCTGCCCCTGACCATCACAACCACTGAGCCCCCGCGGTTGCGGTTCAATATCTTAATATCCGTGCCCCGCGTTAATCCTAAGGCCTCCAGCCTGCGCATAACCACCTGGTCAAGAATCAGGGAACTTACTGTATATATCTCTCCAAGCTTACCCTCAACTAATGTCATAATATCCTCCCTGTGCATACCTGCTGCCAATCATCTCTCGTAAATCTATTAGAAATTACACTTTACTTCTGACAAAAGGCGCTGCTTTTGCGCCGCACATCCTATAACAGGAACTCATTTTTGTTCCTGTTATTTCTTATAAGAAACTATGCTTGCTTCCTATAATAAATTATTAGAAGTTGTTTTACTTCTGATAAAAGGTGCTATTTCTGCACCGTGCATCCTGATTACAGAAATATGAGTTTCATTCCTATAATATATTATATGCTTTTAATGATAATAATTATCATTAGCTATTACAATATCATAAATTATTATTTTTTGCAACCTTTTGCAGAAATATGGCACACAAAAAGCCGAAGAAGCTCCGTGAACCAAGTAGCTATCCTTCGGCTTTTACATTTCTTCAAGCCCTTCTGCCCCAAACCAAGTTTAGTCTCTATCCGTTGCATCCCGGCTTTGTTTCTCCCTCAGCGAATATACACACCCGCAATAATCCTGGCGGTACAGGTTGTACTCCCTGGATAATTCTATAGAACGCTTATAACCATTCTTCTTCTTAAAATCGGAAGGCAGGTAAGAAACCTTATATTCCTCTGCCAGCCTCTCCCCGATCTCATTCAGCTTTTCCGCATTTTTATGGGGACTGATGGACAGGGTGGTCGTATAATAATCAAAATCCATAGAAGCCGCCAAGCCGGCCGCCTCCTTAAGCCTCAGCTCATAGCATACAAAGCA
>JARKQP010000231.1 GCA_029974875.1 Mobilitalea sp. | reverse complement strand
CACAATATCTCCAATAATAAGTAATCTCTTCCTCTTATTCATATTATTGTTCCTCCTTGCTCAGTAAATATCTCTGAAGCGGATAAGCAATGGCGGCAAACAATCCCAGCATTATAACATTTCCCGCCGTTGAAAGTCCATAATATCCTGCGGCATATTGTTTATATACCACGGATGCCATAACGTCAGTGGCAAAGCCCGGTCCGCCTCCTGTCATAGACCAGATCAGGTCAAAGCTCCGGAGTCCTCCGATTAAGGAAAGGATAATGATGGAATTCATTGCCGGCCTTACAAGCGGTATCGTAATACATTTCAGCCTCTGCCAGCCGCCCGCCCCGTCAATGTCAGCCGCCTCATAGTATCCCTTGTCAATACACTGGATACCGGCGATATAAATAACCGTTGCAATTCCAACACCCTTCCATACATCCGTCAGGATAACGCTATACAGCGCCAGGTTCGGATTTCCCAGCCAGTCGATGCGTCCAAGCCCGATTCCTTCCAGTACCAGATTAAATAATCCCTTGGTCGGATGCATTAAAGCCGCAAAGGTAATGCCGACTGCCAGGGAGCTTACCAGGTTTGGAAAAAACACGATGGAACGCAGGAAATCCTTTGTTTTTATTTTACTGGTTAAGAGCACTGCAATAATGAACGCCAGCACGACCTTGGAGCCGCTGGTCAGGAATGCGTAGATCAATGTATTTTTAATACTGCCATACAAGGATATTTGTGAAAAATACTGTTTAAAATTATCCAATCCAACGAATGTAAAGTTTTTAAAATCCCAAACGGTCAGGCTGTAAAAGAGAGAGGAGACCAAGGGGATTAAAAAGAATATACTAAAAATAACAATGGATGGAATTAAAAACCACATGCTATAGATCTTATTTTTATTCATCTATGATTACCTTCCATTTTTGATAAAAAGTGGTGCCCAATGCTGCTTTATAAGGCATTAGCCGCCACGCAGACGGCTAATGCCCGGTGTAATGGCAGATCCATCACACTAGTCTTTCTTTTATGCAAAAGCTATTTCCAGTCCAATCCGAGCTGAAGGGCCTGGGACCTGCAGTCCTCATCATAGGCTTTGGCACCTTCTTCTGCCGTCATCTGTCCTGAGCCCACTGCCTGGCAGATGGAAGGACAATTAGCACCCTTTACGGGAGTTAAGAATTCAAGGGCTACATTTGTCTTGCCTGCATCAAAGTATGCCTGCATATCCTCTTTTACCGCTTTATAAGAATTCTCGGGAAGCTGGTAGCCTTTAATGCAATAAGGTCCGTCCGGTAAAACCGCGCCGGCGTATGCGTTCAGCGCCTCATCAGAAACATAGAATTCCATAAAGGCTTTTACTGCGTCCACATTGCTTGCATTCTTATTTCCATAGATGGAGCTTGGCATCCAAACCGTTAAGCCGCTGTTAGCAGCATCATCACCAGGGATTGCGAAAACTCCGATGTCATCTATTTTGTCCGGGTATAATTCATAAATATTGGAAAGTGCCTGGGTTAACATGGGCCACATAGCGCCTTCTGCATTTGCCAGCATGTCTGTACCGTCATCATAGGTTGCTGCCAGGTAATCGCCATTATAATATGGAAGCAGCTGTGCCAGCTTCTCAAAGCTCCGCAGTCCTGCAGGGCTAGTAGCATATTTAATAGTTCCTGCTTCGAAATTCGTTGCAAAGCTGGAATCCAGGGCTAAAACATTGTAATTATCGCCGAGGACGATAAGCTGGGAGGTCCAGCTGTCACCAAAGGTTCCTATCAATGCAGTTTTACCTGCTGCTTTAATTGCGTCGCAGTTAGCGATAAATTCATCCCAGCTCTTAGGAA
>JARKQP010000219.1 GCA_029974875.1 Mobilitalea sp. | reverse complement strand
GGGCTCCATTATCTTCTTACCTTGGCCATCCTCAAGCAATTGGGGGATGCCCGCCTCCAGGGTTTTTGTTATTGCTGCATCTAAACTCAAATCAGTGACCAATTCTTTATGTAGGTCAGTCCCAATTTTCCCTTCTTGTTTTGTAAGGGAGGAAACCATGCAGACATTTCTTCCATTCTTTATGGCATCTAATACACCATGGTAAATATTCTTTAACATCTTTCGCCTCTATTTTTCCAGCAGGAGGATATCTTCAGGGGCAACGGCCAGGTATGGGGGCATGTTCCCCTGGAAGCTGCTGCTTATCTGGTTTTTCCCTATCTTCCACCATATAAACGCCCCATTTATATCTGTTGTATTCTCCTGCTCTAATATCATCTTAATATAACCGGGTTCCATTTTGTCATCTTCCTTATTATTCTCAGTCCGTACCAATACATTCCACTCAAAAGGTGCTTCTGTTATTCTTAGGACATTGCATGGCAAAATATTTTTCCAATGATCCGGCTCATGGCATGCCTTAAAATCATGGGCACGGATTCCAATATGTGATAAGGCCTCCGGGATAGGAGACTGGACTGTGAAAACCATCCCCCAATCCAGGGCCTCAACCTGGTTCTCTGATAATTTAACTGCCCGGGAAAAGTTTTTACAGCCGGTTAACCTAGCAACCTGGACCTTTTTAGGCTTTGCAAAAACTCCCTTTGTTTCACCGGCTTCCAGTATTCTTCCATGATCAAGGATGATTAAATCCTCGCACAGACGGTAAGCTTCATCACGGCTGTGGGTAACCAGGATAGAATCACCCTGGTATTCTTTTAATAAATTCTGCAGCTGGAACTGTAATTCTTCCTTTAAGTAGCTGTCCAGTGCTGAAAATGGCTCATCCAACAGCAGGACGTCGGGCTCATATGCAAGGATCCTCGCCAATGCAGCCCTCTGCTGCTGCCCTCCTGAAAGCTGGCCGGGATACCGGCTTTCTAATCCTTCCAGGTGGAAATTCTTTATCATTCTTGCGATCTGCCGGTCTTTTTCCGCCTTTGGACGGTTTATGCCGATCCCAATATTTCCG
>JARKQP010000546.1 GCA_029974875.1 Mobilitalea sp. | reverse complement strand
ATTTATCTCCAGAAATTTAACGTTACACCAATTTCAACCTATTACCATCAATACATGACAAATGTTGAGGCACCTTACGCGGAGGCGAAGAAGGTATTGACCGCATATAATGGAATGGCAGATTCCCCTATTGTATTCTCTATTCCGGTATATTATAATATGCCTACCACAGCTTCGCCGCTCCCGACGACGATGTTCAACCCGAATAACCGTTTGAAGAGCCTGCAGGTTCTTGATGAGGCAGGAAATGTGCTTGCCCTGTCACCGACCTTCAGCCAGACAGAGCTGAACTACTATATTATGGTGGATAGCAGCGTCAACAGTGTCCAGATCAAAGCTACGACGGTGAGCAAGAAGGCATCTATTCTGGGAGGAAACACAAGCGTTGTCTTAGGTACCGGAACGAATACAATAGCAATTCCGGTAATAGCAGAAAATGGAGAAATCGCTAACTATAATGTGACGATAGTCAGACAATAAGCCTTAACCATCAGATGATGAAAGCAGGATATAGGATTTTATGATGGGATAAGAACATCCGGCCGCAGGCACATTACCTGGCGGCCGGATGCTGCTTTATGGCAATGAAGCCGGCCGTTGGTCCAATCGCACAAAACAATAATTTTAATATAATATAAAAAAACGTCAAATACCTTATAACAGATTAAGAAATGGAGAAAATACTCATGAAGAGAAGAGTGAAGGAACTGGGATTGTTATTAATGCTCATTTTTGCAGGAAGCTTTCTTTTTTCAAAACCCTGCCAGGCAGCCAGTGCGGATGTTGAGTTAAGTGCGGACAAAGCTGACATTACGGTGGGAGATATGATTTATGTATCTGTAGAAATTGGTTCTGCCAGCTATTTTGGTGACTTTGAAGCAACTTTGACCTATGATGACACTATCCTGGAATATGCGGGCGGACCATCTGTTGTAAAGGGAAGCAGCGGTCTTTTAAAAATAACCGATATGAATGTATTAGATGGGGATAAATCCAGAAAATATACATTGAAGTTTGAAGCCGTAAAGGTAGGTATCTGTAATATAGAATTCAAGGATTCCGTGATGGTGTATGACCTTAACACAGGCTATGAGATGTCCGTATCCAGCAACAAGCTGACCTTAAACGTGAAAGCGCCTGCAACGGCATCGACAAATGCCAGGTTAAAGAGCCTGAAGACAAGTCCCACGGACATATCCCCGGCCTTTGGCCCTGAGGTGCATGAGTATTCTGCCAGTGTCGGCTATGATACAAAGCAGCTGATCATTACGGCTCTTGCGGAGGATCCCAAGGCAACGGTATCGATTAAGGGTAACGATGCCCTGTCAGAGGGAGAAAATAAAGTTGTAATATCTGTGATAGCTGAATCAGGAGATGTCATAGAATATACTATCAATGTATTCCGGGATTCAGTGGCGGAGGGTACACCAGGAGGTGCGGAGGTCTCACCGGAACCTTCCCAGGGCAATTTTGAAGTGGTCACGGCCGGTGGAGAAAAATATGCTATCTACAGCGGACGGTATCAGATACTGAAGCCGGACAGCTCCGTTACGATACCTGAGGGCTATAAGGATGCAACCCTGATTTTGTCAGGCACGCGGGTAAATGCTTTTGTACCTGAAAATGATGAGGAAAGCGACTTCCTTCTTATTTATGCAAAGAACGAGCTTGGAGAAATGGGCTTCTATCAGTATGACAGGATCGAGAAAACATTGCAGAGATATAATCCAAATGGAGCGGCAATTGATAAGCAGGTGGATCCGGAAGCTTCCCAGGAAGCGGATACCATAAAGGAGTACAGCGGGAAGCTGCAAAAAGCAATTATCGTAATCATCATCCTTGGCTCCAGCTGTGGCCTGCTTCTCTTTGCAACGGTCAGATTACTTCTCAAATTACGGGGAACCAAAGAAGAGAACAGGTAATGCCACTTGACTTTTTGGATGCATCTGTTATACTGAATGTATAACAGATATAACGTTATGCTATACCAAATCATATGTTTATGTAATAGAATGAGGTGTGTCCTTATGTTTGTTCAAATTGATTTTAATAGTGATGAAGCAATTTATATCCAGCTTAGGAATCAAATTATATACGGCATCGCCACATCACAGCTGCAGGAGGGTGAGAACCTGCCTTCTGTCCGTGACCTGGCGGAGCATATTGGAATCAATATGCATACTGTAAATAAGGCATACGCAATGCTGAAGCAGGAGGGATACCTTAAGCTCGACCGCAGAAAAGGTGCGGTAATTGCAGTAGACATCAACAAATTACAGGCAATCAGGGAAATGCGCGAGGATCTTAGGGTAGTTCTGGCAAGGGCCTTTTGTAAAAATATCAGCTGCGAGGAGGCACACGAGATCGTTAACGATATTTTTAGTGAATTTGAAAGGGGGTAATTACCATGCTATGTGATAGATGCCAGAAAAAAGATGCAAAAATACTATACACGGAAATTATAAACGGAGTAAAAAAAGAACAGCATCTTTGTGAGGAATGTGCAACAGACTATACATCCTTTCAAATGGAGAAGCCATTAATGAACAGTGACCTGACCCTTGGTGATTTACTTTCAACATTACTGGAAACCTATACCGGTGCAGGACAGAAGAAAGCCGGTACGGATACACCGGCCTTAACCTGCGAAGGATGCGGGATGACCTATGATGAATTTGTCGGGAAAGGACGTTTTGGATGTGCCAGCTGTTACAAAAGCTTTCATGGACAATTAAGTAAGACCTTTAAAGGGATCCAGGGATCCGATATCCACACAGGCAAGCGGCCGAAGGGATTGACGGCTGCAGCCCAGACAGGTCAGGTAAAAAGGGACATCTCAGAAATTGAAATGCTGTCCATAAGGTTACAGGAAGCCATTGAAAAGGAAGAATTTGAGGACGCAGCAAGGCTCCGCGACCTTATCAAGCAGATGAGGAAAGAAGAGGAGGAGTTAAACAATGCTTAAATGGTATGAGCAAATTGTTCCTGACAGCGATGTAGTAATTTCCAGCCGTATCAGGCTTGCACGTAACCTTGAAAACTACCCCTTTTCCTCGAAAATAGCAGATGAGCAGGCTCTCGCCCTGGTTGAGGAGGTTAAGGGAATTAACTCCTCCCTTTCGGAAAAGGAGCATAAAAGATTTTACGCCTGTAATATAAGTACTTTAAGTGATATTGATAAAATTGCCATGGTAGAGCGCCATATTGTCAGCCCCCTCCTGGCAGAAAAAGAGCAGGCCACCGGGCTGATATTGTCCGAGGATGAGACGGTCAGCATCATGATCAATGAAGAGGACCATGTCAGGATCCAGGCAATTGTCGGAGGTATGAATTTAGAACGGGCATACCTGGAGGCAGACCGGATTGATGATATCGCCTATGAAAAATTACATTTTGCCTACGATGAAAAATACGGTTACCTGACCTCCTGTCCTACCAATGCGGGTACGGGCTTAAGGGCATCCTGTATGGTGTTCCTGCCGGCACTCAGCTCGGCCAGGATGATACAGAAGCTGATTGAGGAAGTGGGTAAATACGGTGTTACCATCCGGGGCATCTACGGTGAGGGAACGAAGAGCTTAGGAAGCATTTATCAGATCTCGAACCAAAAAACTATGGGTAACTCGGAAAGTGAAATCATAGAGAATTTAAAGAGGATTGTATTCCAGGTAGTCAAGCAGGAGCGTAAACGCCGCGAATATATGCTGTCTGTCAATACGGACGAAATCGAGGATCAGGTGTACCGCTCCTATGGAGTATTAAAATACGCCAGACAGATTTCCTCGGATGATGCCATGACCCTATTGTCCCAGCTGAAGTTCGGAAAGGACTGTGGCCTGGTCAGGTTTGACCGTGAATTCAACGTCCACAAGCTGATGATGGGAGTCCAGCCGGGCAGCCTTCAATGGACGCTCGGTAAAAATGTCGGAAGCTTAACAAGGGATCAGTCGAGGGCGGAATATATCCGGAAGGAACTGCCAACAATTATTAATTGAAGTACTCTCAGCAGGAATGGAGGACACAAATATGATGTATGACAAATTTACAGAAAATGCAAAAAGCGCCATAAACCTGGCGAGGGAAGTAGCATACCGCTTATCCCACAATTATATTGGAACGGAGCACCTGTTAATCGGATTGATGGAAGTGGATGGTGTAGCTTCTAAGATCCTGGAGGAGAACGGTGTTACCGTGGAAAAGGTATTGGAGCTGGTGAACCAGCTCATCGCCCCCAACAGTGGAGTGGAGATGATGGACGCCGGCAGCTTTACCCCCAGATCTAAAAGGATCCTGGATCAGAGCTATAAGGAAGCAGCAAAGCTAAAAGCCCAATTAGTAGGGACGGAGCACATTTTGATTGCGCTCATTAAAGAGTCTGACTGTATCGCTGTCCGGCTGTTGAATACCCTGGGCGTTAATGTCCAAAAGGTCTATATTGATATTCTTACGGCCTCCGGTGTGGATGTCAGTGCCGCGAAGAATGATTACGCTCCTCCGGCGAAAGGGAAGCAGAAGGGGAAGACTACTGCAACCCCCACACTTGACCAATACAGCCGTGACCTGACGGAATATGCAAGGGAAGGAAAGCTGGATCCTGTCATTGGAAGAGAGCAGGAGATCCAGCGGGTGGTCCAGATCCTGAGCAGGAGGACGAAAAACAACCCTTGCTTAGTCGGCGAACCGGGTGTGGGTAAAACCGCCATTGCAGAAGGCCTGGCCCTAAAGATCGTAGAAGGCAATATTCCGGATACCATCAAGGAAAAGCGTGTGGTCACCTTGGATCTGTCCGGTATGGTCGCAGGCAGTAAATACCGTGGTGAATTTGAAGAAAGAATTAAGAAGGTAATCAGCGAGGTAATCTCCGATGGCAATGTCCTGTTATTTATCGACGAGATCCATACGATTATCGGTGCCGGCGGTGCGGAGGGTGCAATTGATGCCTCCAACATCCTAAAGCCTTCCCTGGCACGCGGGGAGCTGCAGATTATCGGTGCAACGACGCGGGAGGAATACCGCAAATACATCGAAAAGGATGCCGCATTAGAGAGAAGGTTCCAGCCCGTAGTTGTTGATGAGCCCTCTGAGGAGGAGGCAATCCAGATATTATTTGGCCTGCGCGACAAATATGAAGCGCATCATCAGGTACGTATCACTGACTCCGCCCTGGAAGCGGCAGTAAAGTTATCCAGCCGTTATATCAACGACCGTTATTTGCCGGATAAAGCCATTGACCTGATGGATGAAGCGGCCTCCAAGGTCCGCTTGAGCACCTACACCTCCTCTCCGAGGATCAAGGAATTGGAGCAGGAGATTAAGCGGTTGGAAGAGGATAAGGAAAAGGCGATTAAGACCGAGGCCTATGAAAAGGCCGGAGAAATTAAGAAGCAGCAGGAAGCGGTGCAGGAACAGCTGGAAAAAGAAAAGCTGGTAGATGAAAAGGAACGGACGGAGAAGCAATTAGTCGTCAGTGATAATGAAATAGCAGAAATTGTAGCCACCTGGACAAAGATCCCGGTGAAAAAGCTGGCAGAGGAAGAGACGGAGCGTCTGAAGAACTTAGAAAGCATCCTCCATCAGAGAGTGATCGGCCAGGAGGAAGCAGTGGCAGCGGTTGCAAAAGCAATCCGCCGTGGGCGTGTCGGACTTAAGGATCCAAACAGGCCAATTGGCTCCTTCCTATTCCTGGGGCCGACCGGTGTCGGTAAGACAGAGCTTTCCAAGGCCTTGGCAGAAGCCATGTTTGGCAGTGAGAATTCCATTATACGTGTCGATATGTCCGAATATATGGAGAAGCACAGCGTCAGCAAGCTGATCGGTTCACCGCCAGGATATGTAGGCTATGATGAGGGCGGCCAGCTAAGTGAGAAGGTACGCCAGAATCCTTATTCTGTCATCCTCTTTGACGAGGTTGAAAAGGCGCATCCGGATGTATTCAATATCCTGCTCCAGGTATTGGATGACGGACATATTACGGATTCCCAGGGCAGAAGGGTCAGCTTTAAAAACACCATCATTATCATGACCTCCAACGCGGGAGCACAAAATATTGTGGCACCTAAGCGCCTGGGCTTTGCCTCGGTGGTTGATGAAACCGAGGATTATAAGAAGATGAAGGACGCGGTCATGGATGAGGTAAAGAAGATCTTTAAGCCGGAGTTCATTAACCGTATTGATGAGATCATAGTGTTCCACTCCTTGACGAAGGATAATATCAAGAGCATTGTATCCATTATGATTTCCACGATTAACAAGAGAAGCAAGGCACAGATGAATATCACGATTGAGACGAACCAGGAGGTGGTGGATCATTTGGCAGAGGTAGGCTTCGACCCGAAGTACGGTGCAAGACCTTTGCGTAGGGCAATCCAGTCAAATATTGAGGATAAGCTGGCAGAAGAGATATTAGCAGGTACGATTAAAGAGGGCGATAATGTGCTTGTGGAATACCTTGATAACGAAGTGGTATTACGCCCCATGAGCCCTGTAAAAGTTTCCTGATGGGAAATCCTAATTCCTCAAAGGATAAACTAGTTTTCCATTAAAAATCCTGAGCTTTTCGCACTAAAATCAAAATGGACAGTAGATATTTGTCTGTATTTCGTTTATAATGTAGGTTATGGGAAGCAGCTTTTTAACTTCTCATAGAAGAAGCAGTTTTTTACAAATATTTTAATCTACCAGGGCGTGTCAGACAGGACACGGCCCATAGCCTATAATCTAGGAGGAGCATGTAATGGCAGTTGTTGAAGAGTTAATACGCAAAGAGAATGATGGGACAATTAGCTTCGGTAACTATTTACTGGATGTTAAATCTAAGGTATCTGATTTTGAGCATCAAGGAGACTTATATAAGGTAAAAACCTTCCATGAGATCACGAAGCTTGAGAGAAATGGGATGTTCGTATACGAATCAGTACCTGGTACAGCTGTTTTTCATTTAGACTCCAAGGGCAATGATTTAAGCTTTGAAGTAAGCGGGAATGACAATGCGCAGATGACATTGGAACTGGAAGCAGAAAAAGAATATGAGATTTATAAAAATGATACCTGTCTTGGAAAGATGAAGACAAATCTGGGTGGAAAGCTGATACTGAGCCTGGAATTGGAAGAATCAAAGAAGGATTTTATAAAGGTGGTTAAACTGTAGGATGGCTAAAAACAAGACCGTGTTTTTCTGTAAAGAATGTGGCTTTGAATCTACAAAATGGATAGGCCAGTGTCCGGGCTGTAAAGAGTGGGATACCTTTTCAGAGGAGCCGGTCTTGAAAAAAAGCAACAGACAGACGGGTATCAAGATAACAAGAGAGCCTGAATTATTGTCTAACATTAAAGCGGAATCAGAGTTAAGACTATGTTCAGGAATCGAGGAATTTGACCGTGTACTGGGAGGCGGAATTGTAAAAGGAAGCCTGGTCCTGGTAGGCGGGGATCCTGGAATCGGTAAATCCACGCTGCTGCTGCAGATGTGCAGGGAGATCGTTAATAAATCCAGGAAAGTTCTGTATATATCAGGAGAAGAATCCTTAAGCCAAATTAAAATGAGGGCTGAGAGGCTCGGCGTATTCCACGGCGAGCTTCTCCTCCTATGTGAAACAGATCTCGAATTAATCGGAGATGCCATAGAAAAGCATCAGCCGGAGATTGTGGTAATAGACTCGATCCAGACCATGTTCAAGGAAGAGGTGTCCTCAGCCCCCGGCAGTGTGAGCCAGGTCAGGGAAGCTACCAGTACCCTGATGCAGATAGCAAAGGGCAAGGGAATCACCGTATTTATCATTGGACATGTGACAAAAGAGGGCGTAGTTGCTGGGCCTAGGGTGCTAGAACACATGGTAGACACCGTGCTTTATTTTGAAGGTGACAATTATGCAGCCTACCGTGTCCTCAGGGCAGTGAAGAACCGTTTTGGTTCCACGAATGAAATCGGTGTTTTTGAAATGCAGGGCAGCGGGCTGGTAGAGGTAAAGAACCCCTCGGAATTTATGCTGAAAGGTAGGCCGGAGGGTGAACCGGGCTCCGTTGTTGCCGCATCGATTGAGGGGACAAGACCGATCCTGGTTGAGGTTCAGGCCTTAATCTGCAGGACTAATTTTAACATGCCAAGAAGGACGGCAGCAGGCACCGACTATAACCGGGTCAACCTGTTAATGGCAGTCTTGGAAAAAAGGGCAGGAGTCCAATTATCCGACTGCGACGCCTATGTGAATGTGGCAGGCGGTATGAGAATTACGGAGCCTGCGCTGGATCTGGCTGTAACAACTGCCATCCTGTCCAGCTATAAAAATACCCCGCTGGACAATAAAACCGTCCTATTTGGTGAGGTTGGGCTTACCGGAGAGATCAGGGCAGTCAATCTGGCGGAGCATAGAGTGGCAGAAGCTGCAAAGATGGGCTTTGAGGTATGCATTTTACCTCAAGCAAATAAAGAGCATGTCAAAGCACCGGGAATTAAATTAATCGGTGTAAGGAACATCCAGGAAGTTATGGCCTTGCTCAGAAAATAGATTCCTACATAAGATATGTACTTTCACGGACGAAAAATGAAATAAATATGGATTCATCCATTCAATATATATTTACAATCATGAAGTTTTGGGAGAGCTATCTCCCATTGTGAAAGCAGAGAAAATCCTCCCGCAGGGAAGAAATCCTCTCAAGGAGAGGAACCCTCCCATAGTGAGGGTTAGGAGGAACAAATGAGAAATGAGTTAGACGAAAAACTAGTGGTTCTTGCAAAGGCTCAGGAATGTATGATATATGTGGCCGATACCATGGAGCGCTGGGACAGCTCCCAGTTCAATGTGGAAAAGATCGCTTATGAATCCATCAATTTAAGCGATACAATGGTGAATATGTCAAAGGAGGGCTGCCGGCTGGCCCTGGTACTGCAGGAATACTACAATGAGATTTCTTTGGGTATATCGGCGGATAAGTATCTTAAGATGACCGCTTTTCTGGAGGAGATAAAAAGCTTATTCCAGAGCATCTCCGAAATAGCTGAAGTAGAAAATGAGATCAGCCATCAGATGGAGGAGGAAATAGCGGGCCAGAGGGAGTTGCAGGAGGATATAAAATGCAACCTATGCCAGATTGGGGAAAGCCTTGATGTGTCAGTGGCAAGTGTGGAGTTTGTTTTGTCGGAATCGTAAAGGTATGGGCATCTACAGAGGTTAAGGATCCCTGGATAGGATGTTTTGCTACAGTTTGGCTTTGGGTAAGTTAGGTATGTGTTGAGGCTCACGGGTGCTTATGATGGTTTTTGACAATCTTGATAATCTTGCGAAATATTCTTGACAATTAGTACAATTCATTGTAATATAATAAGGTATTTGGAGCGCAGGACAAAGCGTACTAAGATCCTTATCATTTAGGGGAATCATACAGCGGCAGTATGACGGTCTCCAAAACCGTTCACGGGGGTTCGAATCCCTCTTCCCCTGTTAAGTCAGGAAGCCTTATAACATAGTGGTTATAGGGCTTTTTTGTTGCTCTGGATTGTTGGTTTTTGAAGCCTAAAAGGTAGAAAAAACGGACAAAAAACGGACAAATTTAAAAACGTAAAAAAATTAGGCGCCTCTCATATGGAAACGCCATTCATTTTATCCTTATGGGGTTGCCCTTGTATCATCACGATATAGTAATGCGGCAATCTTTTCTGAGGTTCCCTTGTCACCGCCCTGCAGCAGATGGGAGTAGATGTCCTGTGTCGTGCTGACCTGCTTATGGCCGAGCCGCTTCGATACAACGAAGCCGTCCTGGTTGCCGCCGGGGTGGTTTTTGCTTATTCATTGGGGAACTCCTTTATTTTGCGCTCAATTTGTTTGATGCTTTTTTGAGGAGTTGGCAGATCCTCCGGCATTGTCCCGCCTAAATCCTTTATTGTCTGTCTCACCTTGGCTCCGACTTCATAATGGGTTCGATTAGCCTCATTAATGCCAATAATACCTTCTCTTCTTAGTTTTTCGTCAGTCTGGGTAGCACGGAAGAGGTTAGCGGCTAATTCTGTACTTCCCATGTGGTCAAGTATCTTTTGGCTTTTTTTCAAGCCTTTCCGTGCATGAATTTCTTTCACGCCAAAGCCGCCATACAGTCCCTGATAACCTTTGTTTTGAAAGATGGCAAAATCCTTTGAATCGATCACACCAGCATTATAAGCGGCTTCAGCCAACGATTTGTTGTGATTAATCATTTCATTACGGATCGCAAGCCTTTTTTGATCTTCAGTTAATTGGTCGTAATCGTCAATCAGCTCCTGTTGCCTTGTTTTAACGGCAAAATAAGTTTGGCCGATAGCAATTACTTTTTTCTTGGGATCACCGTTTTGCACAATAAGATAACAGGCATATCTTGATAATTCTATATCTTTTAATTCACGCTCTGCACCAGAACCTATGTTCACCATATTGTTGACATCAACAAAATGGTCTGAAACCTGATTTTTACTACCTTCACAAGCAATTTTAGCTTTGTCAATTACATTCGTGAAATTTCTCCATTCCGAATATTCAAGGGCTAATTGTAATTCCCTGGCATACCAAAATTCCTGTCCATGTTCATTTACATGGCGTATGGATTCAAACAGGGATTCAGTGTAATTATTCTCTTCTTCTGGTGTCAGTGCTTTTGATAAAATACGTTGGCTTACTAATACGCTTTTGAAATATAACGTTAGTATTACAGCAGCAATTGAAAGCTACTTAAATGAATTTTATGATAATGAAGGGGCATGGCCCACTAGAAGCAGAGTTAAATCAGATAAGCCGTATTTGGATCATAATTATGATTACAACTACAAAATGAAAACTAATCTTTTTAATATAAATACTTTTTATACCAGGTATGCAGACAAGCCATTTCTTAAAGGGAAAAAGAGGCAAATAGAAATGGTTATGATGTATGTTTGGTTACATAGTATAGCTGGTGATACGGCTTATTGGAATGAATATCTGCTCCAATTAGATGAATAAGTAGAATAAAAAGTTGCATAAAGTGAACAAGATAGCCTGTTTACGTTGCGCATATAGAACGACAAAATTTTTTTGAAATATGTTACAATAATCTTTTAAATTATTTTACTGGAGGTTTGTAATATGGATAAACAAAAGAGTAAAGAAAATCAGAAATTTGTAAAACTTAAAGCATTAAGAAAGAAGTATGGCATAGAACAATCTCATTTTGGGATACTTCTGGGGATTAGTAAATTGAAGATGTTTTTTTACGTCCTGAAGATGGAATTCCTGTTAAATCTTACGAACCAATAATATTAAGAAAAACACTTGAAGAGAGTAAAATAAAGTATAGGAATTGGTTTGAAAGTTTACCAGCTGAAAAGCACATGTTTCAAGTATCCGGGGCAACATTAAGACGCAGGATAAAAGAAGGAAAGATACCAAAAGCCCATTTTTGCGGAAGGATATTAATTCCGGCTTGGTTTGTAGAACAAGGCTCAATAAGGCCAATGGATAATAATATGGAAACAACCGCACCGGTTAGTAATGGAATGCTATTTAAAAATTTAAAAATATACAAGGCACTCGCTCCGGCAGGTGTCTTTTTTTGTTGCCGAAAGATAGAGAATGATGTATAATAATGGAAATGCTTCTTGTGATAAAATTGGAAAGAAGCTAAATTCTCTCTAGATCAAAATTAAGCCTAGAATAATGATTGATACTTAAAATTTGTATCATTCTATAATTACTAATTATAGATATAGTAATTGTTTATAGTTAATATGCAGTTATTTGAAGGGAGTACTATGGTAAGATTGTATCGAGGATTTAGAACTGATCAAAAAAAACACAGAATAAAGTTCCAAATTATAAAAGCAAGTCGATATTTAAAGGCACACACAGCTTTAAATAAAGATAGGCGAAATAACCTTATAACTGGATATAATTATATATTTAAAGATAATCATTCTTTTGAAAGAAATAATGCAATCGCCGAAAATAAGTTTTATACACCTATATCAATTATTGTTCAAGAATTAGTTTCAAAAGAAAGAATACAAAATGTTAAAAAAGGATTAAAGAGACTTATTTCAAGTAATTCAACTCATAAATTTATAGGAGCAGTAATACTCGAAAGTGATGTTGATGATTTAATGTTATTTTTAGACAATAGTATTTCTGGTTCTGAATCATGGAGAAGAATGGGACGATATGATTTTGAAAATAATTATATAAAAGAATACGTTTCTTACTATGATATAATATTCCGTAATTTTAGCTCTTCATATTTCGTGATCGAAATACATTTATTTATTAGTGAAAAACAAAAATCGATAATTAATAAATTGATTAACGCTAATTATACGGATAAAAGTGAATATGCGTGTGGTTATTACCAACAGAATAATAAAGAAACCGGTGCAGAATTAGGTTATACTGTTGGACAGCTTACAAGTGAAATAATTAAGAATGAATTAATCAATGACAACATTCAAGAAATAAAATGGCATACCCTCAATTATTTAAGTAAATACTTTCCGCTGCAATTTACAAAAGCTAATATTTTACCGCCAAGCATAATAGTTTATAACACTAATATATCCTATGATGATGAGGCTTATAGTTTTTGGCACTCAGTTGGAATAATAAACCCTAATGGTCTATTCCTATCAGAGTCGAGAAAATTATTTTTTGAAAATGAACTGTCAAAAGAAACAAAAGCAAAACAAACTGATTTGATTTTAATAGTAAATACAGAAACAGAGCCGATAGATGATTTATATCACAGTATTGAATCTCAATTAATGCATCACCTCTTCTATGAGTTAGATAATTATTATAAAATGAATGTATTAAATGCATTTTCTAATTGGTATATCTCAATCTGTGCCAGATATCGAAATATTATTAATAAATCAAAAATAAGTCATCATAAATATAAAAGATTACTAAAGCTAAGATATAAGTTTGAAACAGATTTTAGTGATTTTAATAAAGTATTTAAAGAAATTGATATTGATAAAGAGTGGAAAAGAGCAAACCGGTTTATGGAGAGTTTTGAATATGCTCAAAAGAGTAAATTTAAACCCTATAGGAATTTGACAGAGTACCCAGTTGTTTTAATGAAGCGAATTGAAACAAATAGAATGAAATTAGAGTATGATCTAAGTAGGAAAATAGAATTGTCAAACTATTTACTTGCTTATAAAAATGAGAAGAGAAATTATTTTATTAATTTTATCATGCTTTTGATCACATCTTTAACATTTATTTTAATAATTTTTCCTGATTTAGCAATATACATTGCAGATAAGTTATTAGAATTTTATAACTGGATTCAAAAGTAAGGAAGTAATTATGAAGGAAACATATGTAGCAAGAGTATCAGTGCAGAGGGCAGCGGAACTCCTTGGTTTATCTGTATTGTCGGTTCAGGGAGCATTGATTAATAAAGCATTGCCGATTGGCGGAACCTGGAAGAATGAAGGGGGTAGTTGCTATACCTATCATATTTCAACTTCAACAACTGGCTCTTTACATTGGATTAACGAAAGAGGAAGTAATGAATATTGTAGACTAGAAAATGTCTTGTAGTAATTGACAAAGTCTATAAGATCATGGGGATTAAACGGGGACTGCTTTTATAAAAATCATATATCTCTGTAGAAATCTTTTCTAAGACCATGGAGCTGAGGGGAGTTGAACCCCAGCCCAGATCTAATGGGGATTGTTGGTTTTTGAAGCCTAGAAGGTAGAAAAAATGGACAAAAAACGGACAGATTTAAAAACATAAAAAAATTAGGAGCCTCTCATATGGAAACGCCATTCATTTTATCCTTATTGAGTTGCTCTTCTGTTTGCGTAGCCCGGAAAAGGTTTGCTGCCAATTCTTCATGCCCCTATGGTCTAGAATATCTTGACTCTTTTTTGATTTTTTCTCTGGTGAATATCTTTTCTGCTTAATCCACCGTATAATCCCTGATAACCTTTATTTTGGAATATTGCGTAAGAATGGAAGTACTGTCAAAACAAAACCACCGCGGCAGCGGTTTAGTGCTATTTATATTAGACGAGGTTATCCATACTCAATTTGAGTGTGGATATTTTTTATAAAAATGAAATTTTTCCTAAGCTAAGTATATTTTCCTTATTGACAAGGCCACAGTTCAGCGTTACAATAAATTCACTACTTCAACAGATTGCATACCAATCACGTTGAATATTAATGACACAGCATACCGGGCGCAAAGAATGGAGGTGCTTAATTGGAAAATCTGACCGAAATGTACAGAGGCGTGTTAGAAGGCTGCGTAATGGAAATTATAAGCAGGAAGCAAACTTACGGCTATGAAATCACACGCCGCTTAAATACACTCGGCTTCACGGAGGTTGTCGAGGGAACGGTGTACGCCATTTTAATCCGGCTTGAGAAAAACAAGCTGGTGGACATGGAGAAAAAAACCTCCGACATGGGGCCGCCGCGAAAGTTCTACTCGCTCAACGACGCGGGGCGCGAAGAATTGCAAAAGATTTGGAGGAAATGGGAGTTTGTCACGTCGAAAATCAACCAACTAAGGGAGGAGCATTAAAATGTTTGATTCTATTATTAAACTGATAATAGGTGACATGGAAGAAAAACGCGGCTATAAGCAAATGATGAAGCGGGTTGACGCGTTGCCCGAAGATTATCGGTTTACATTCCGCAAAATCCAAAAGTATGTGTACACGACGGGCACAGGGATTGGCAGCGACGGCGGTATCACGCTATTCGTGGACTTAATTGACTTTTTTGAAGCGAGCGCGGCGGAGGGAAAGCAAGTGCTTGATATAATCGGCAACGACGTCGGCGCTTTTGTTGATGAACTGGCGGGCGCGACGGCTTCATATACCGAATATCTGCGGGAAACATTGAACAAAGAGATAATGGAAAAATTTGATAAGGAGGGAGATTAATCATGGCGAACTTCATCAAACAAATGATAGAGGACAAAAAAGAACACAAAGAGCATATGGCGAGGGTGGCGGCGCTGCCTGAAGAATACCAATTTGTGTTCCATAAAATGCAGTGGTACATGTGGAGCTTCGCGGGGGGCACCGGTCACGACATGATGAAAATACAGTCTGATTTGATTGAACTGTTTGAAGCAAACGCGGCGGATGGCAAGCACGTCCTCGAAGTGACGGGCGAAGATGTTGTGGCTTTTTACGATGAGCTATTACGCGACGCAAAAAAGTGGTCAGATAGCTATCGCAAAAAATTAAACCGTGACATTGCAAAAAAGTCTAAGAGAGGGGACGATTCTCAATGAATGACATGACAATCAAGGTGAAGGACTTGAAAAAATCCTTCAAAGCCACAGAGGTCTTAAAGGGCGTGGATTTTGAAGTTAAGCGAGGCGAGATAATCGCCTTGCTCGGCTCAAATGGAGCGGGTAAAACCACTATAGTAAATATACTTTCAACGCTATTAAAATACGATGGCGGAAGCGCGAGCATCTGCGGTTTCGACGCCCAGCGCCAGCCGGACAAAGTGCGGCAATCCATTAGCCTGACCGGGCAGTTCGCCGCCGTGGACGGCATACTCACCGGGCGGGAAAACCTTATACTGATCGCCAAACTGCGCGGCATTGCCAACCCTGCCCAAACCACCGACAATCTACTGGAACGCTTCGGGTTAAGCGAAGCGGCAAACAAACGGGCAGCCACTTACTCCGGCGGCATGACGCGCAGGCTTGACATCGCCATGAGCCTTGTTGGAACGCCTGCCGTCATCTTCCTTGACGAGCCGACAACGGGGCTTGACCCGGAAGGACGGCTTGAGGTCTGGAAAACCGTCAAAGGACTTGCAAACAGCGGCACAACAATCTTGCTGACGACACAGTATCTGGATGAGGCAGAACAGCTTGCCGACAGAATCGCCATCCTGCACGGCGGCAAAATCATTGCCAACGGGACGCTTGAAGAACTCAAAAAGCTGTTTCCGCCCGCAGAGGTTGAGTACATTGAAAAACAACCGAGCTTGGAGGATATATTCCTCGCCATCATCGGCAAAAAGGAGGGCGAATAAAATGAAAAGTAAAACATTCGTACTGTTCGGACGGTTGATGAAACACATTTTACGCAGTCCCGATACCATTATAACGGTGGCGATAACACCCATAGGCATCATGCTGATGTTTGTTTACGTGTTCGGCGGCGCGATAAAGGCAAGCCTGCCCGATGGCGTAAATTATGTCAATTATCAGTTGCCCGGCATACTCTTAATGGCGATAGCCAGCGGCATATCCTACACTGCTTTCCGAATGTTCGGCGACAAGCAAAATGGAATTTTCTCGCGGTTTAATTCTATGCCGATAAGCCGCTCGTCAGCGTTGTGGGCTCATGTGCTTGTTTCTCTTGTGTCCAATATGCTCACGATTGCCATAATCTTTCTTGTAGCGCTGCTTATGGGCTTTCGGTCGGGCGCGGGAATATTGGGGTGGTTGTCCGTTGCGGGAATACTCGCGCTATTTACGCTTGCTTTAACATGGGTTGCGGTCATCCCCGGGCTTACGGCGAAATCTGCCGAGGGAGCGTCCGTGTTCTCATATCCGCTGATTTTCCTGCCCATGTTCAGCTCGGCATTTGCTCCCACCGAAACCATGCCTGCCGCCGTTCGCTGGTTCGCGGAGAATCAGCCGGTAACGTCAATCGTTGATACGGTGCGCGTTTTGCTTAATTGCGAACCTGTAGGTAATGAAATATGGGCTGCACTGGCTTGGTGCATAGGGATTATGATCGTGGCGTGTTTCTTCGCTATGAGGGCGTATAAACATCGTGTATAATAAGCATAATCTGCATTTGAAGCAGAAATCTTTTTCCCACTATTATTCCAAAAAGACATATCTTCCTCCAAGGGGTCATCTCACCCCTTGGCGGAAGATATGTCTTTTTTACATACCATTAGGAAATATACTCAGAACTTTTATATTTTTTTCAAGCATTTTATTTAATGTATTGGGTCTTGCCATGTTTTTGGACAAGGTTTTTTGCGATTATCCAAAAAAATCGGGTTGAAATATAATCAGATTTGGTATATTATGGTTAAATGTGGACTAAATAATACAAAAACCTATATGTGAGGTGGTAAATTATGTCGGCTAAGTTTATTCCATTCCTGCCATTGGTAAAATTCAACAAATGTTATAAGCTAATCTGTTTTCTATGCATTATCTCATTATTATCACCAATCTCTCTTGCCTCCGTAAATGCGGCAACGAAATTTGTTGGAATCGATATCGAACAAAAAGTAGTAATCGCAAAAACAGGGGATAAAATCAAGCTAAACCCCTCAGGCTATTATTATGAGAAGTTATTTGGAGACGAAGCTACACAGTGCTTTGAAGACATCAGTAATGTCAAATGGACATCCAGTAATAAGAAGATTGCAACGATTAACACAAAAGGAGTATTAACAGCAAAAGCGCCGGGCAAGTGCACTATTACTGCGACCTGGAAAGATAAAAAAGCACAGTGCAAGGTACGCATTTATACGGAAAAAGAATTATACGATCATGTCTTATTTGCTGATATAGCCCATGAGAATATATTTATGGCGTTAACTTCGGATTATTTCAAGAACTATGATTTAATATATGATTCTGAGACTTTTGGAGAAGTTGCTGATAAGAAAGTCCAAGCCGCAAAAAAAGCAAAAGAAATCATCAATAGCGTAATCACTAAGGATATGTCAGACTACGAAAAAACAATGGCGATCGCTGAGTGGATTATCAATAACATTCAAGTAATACATAATTATAAAAGCAAATTTACAAAGGGAAACTTAAGAGAATATGAAAAAGCCTTTTATTACCTGGATCCTCTTCTATATGGGAAGTCAAATGAACGGGGTATAGGAGCATTATTTGAACTTCTCTTAAATATCTGCGGCATAAGATCTGAACTTGTAATTAATGGCGGCACCTTTAACACGGACCAGGGGGAAGAGATTAATCTCATATTTAGCAATGTAGTCAAATTAGATGGAGAATACTATTATTTTGATATTATGCAAATATCCGCCGACAAGCAAGAACTCCGGGATGAAAATAATAAAGATTACTCCTTTTACGATTTTTTAGTCTCTGATAACAACATGGTAAAGCAGTTTGTTCACATTACCACTTCCAAAGAAAAAGAGGATTGGATTAAATATGGTTCCAACCCAAGAGTTACGAATTATGATTTCAACGGCACCTATTATGTGCCCCTTGGCTTTACTCCTAAAAAAGCCTCGAAATACAGTTATTACTTTTATGATTTTTATAATGAAGCTATACGCTTTGTAACGATGAAAGAAGAGAAGACCAATCAAAATATCGGATACAAGCCAAGTATCCCGGTATTACCGTTTTATCCTGATTCTACCGCTGCCAAATATAAAAACATCTTGGATCAGGAGGCAACCTTCAACAGTAAAGTAGTACAAGCTGCAAATGCTGCTGATGCACTCTATCAGGCAAAGTCAAAGGGTGAACCAATTAACTATGCGGAAATTTCTGAATTGGTTTCCGATGTCACCGCTGTTGAAACAGAATTTGCCTCAATCCAAAGTTCGTTTGCAAATAGAGATCTAATTAGCTTCATAAAGAATAAAATTGCTGATACGAAAACCTTATTAACGAAATTACAATAATAAATTATAAATAACGAACCGAGGTTAATATCATGAAAATCAAAAAAATAATCATATGCTTGCTTATTGTGATATTTGGCATAGGAAATGTGCAAATTCCCAATGCAGAAGCTGCTTCTAAAATAAAAAGTACAAGCATGACAGTAGATTCCTATGATAAATATTGGACTCAATTCTATTCCCTAATCGGAAAGGGGTATAATGATATCACACTTACTATTAAGGGAGCTGATGCGCTAAAAATCAAGAACGAGCTGGATGGAGACATGGACTATCCTTTTACGCCTGACAGCAGCTATGCAAAGAAATATATGGATAAATCAAATTGGAAGATACCCTATCTGGTTGATTTTTTCTCCTATAAGGTATTCTATAAGTTCGATCCCAATGAACAGGATTATATAGAAGAAGAAATCTACTATGAAGATAAGGTCAAATTTGATAATGGCTATTACTCCATTACTAATCTGGGTAAGGATATGTATACGGAATGGAACGGTCAATATTTTCTCGATTATAAATACGAATACATGTGGGATGTTGATTTCTACGGTGCAGAAGAAGAGAAGTACATGTGGAGCGAGGAAAAGCAGGAATTATGTGTTACACTTGAACTAGAGTATAAAGATGAATTTGATAATTATACTTTTGATCACGACAATATGTTAAAAACCTTTGACAAAGTAAAGAGTTTGATAAAGTCATGGAAAATGGATAGCATGACTGACTATCAGAGAATCAGTAAGCTTAATCAATACATCTGTGACCATGTAACTTATAGTTCATTTCCAGACCAAAACCCGGGCAGCGGAGCAAACGCATTACTATTTGGTGAGGCAGTATGCCAGGGATATGCTGAATTAATGGATATTTTCCTTAAAACCATGGGATACGAAACGGTACTTGTTACGGCATATGCTAAAGATTTTGATTTTACAAACGATGGACATGCCTGGAACATTATTAAAATTAACAAAAAATGGTATGCGGTTGATACTACCTGGAATGATTCCTCAAAAGATCGTACAAAATATTTATTAGTATCACAAAAGGAAATGAAGGATCACAATGGATGGGCATTAGGCAACTATAAAGATTATGTTCTCAGTAAAACGAGATTATCAAAGAACAGTAAATCAAAGTTAAAGTTAAAATAAAATATAATGACATCTATGAATCAGGCTGTTTGATTGGCAGTTTGCAGAAAGCAAGAGAATTTTGCCGGGTTAATGGACATTGTTATCGTAATGTAACACTGAATCCGTCGTTATGTACAATGCAATTAATAGAAAAAAATGAAATAAAAAATGAAATTAAAAGTAGCCGCTGCATATCAAAGTAATCTTGCAGCGGCTCTTTTAAGAGAGAGAATTATTTATATCAAACTAAAGTCAACTATCAAACAAAAAGTCAATCATAATCTATTTTTTACACGGAAAGTTATTATATAGGGTACTAAACATGGTCGCATGCCCCTGTTCATCCACCATTACCATGTAAAAGGTATCGATGATGACCTGATCCATGGTGGACAACTGTACGTTGCGGTAAAATTCAACTGCATCCAGTTCGCCGATTAAGGCCTTTAAGAGGCCGTCCCTGTAGCATGGGCAGGGGGTAGGGGTGACGCAGTATTTGGGTTCGCAGTTGGTATAATAGAGATATAGCTTGGTAAAGATCTGTAAATGCTCTATCTCATCATCATAAGCGCGCCTGATGAAATCACAGTGGAGCTGATTCGGTGCTTCCTTTAAAAGGTGCCTATAAAAATCAGCAGCGTTTGCTTCAGCTTCGACGGCCCTGTGGATATAGTGGAGGATTTGATCGAAGCATTTGGGTCCCTTTAGTGGCAGGCTGGGTATCTGGACATTATTGCAAAATTTATTGTCAAAGCAGCCAGGAAGCTTTTCAGGCGGTTGATATAGGAACATTTGCATAACCTCCGATCTTGTAATATTTTGACCTATCAAAGTTCTTCATATCATAATATATGCGAAATCATAAAAAAATGTTCTATAAACTCTAATTAATAATGAATATGTCTTTCCTTGTCGGCATTGATGGACAAGAAAGCAATAGATTCTGGGTGAGATCAGGCTGGGATGCATATACTATATAAAGTCTTAAAGCGGGTGAAGTTTATGTTGATATTACATAAAGTACAGGCGGGTGACACGGTTGAGACAATAGCAGAGCAGTACCAGGTACCAATACATAGGCTGGAAGAGGATAATGTGGTAACTCCGGATAACAGAAAGATGAATGTGGGGCAGATTATCGTAATTGCATATCCGGAAAAAACATATACGGTGAAGGAGGGGGATACCCTGTCCGGTATTGCCAGGGCAAATGGGGTAACTGTAATGGAATTGTTAAGAAATAATCCCTCCCTTTCGGACCGGGAGTATCTGGAGGCGGGGGAAGAGCTGGTAATAAGCTATGACAGGAAAGGTAGGAAAATGAGGGTAAATGGCATGACCTTTAGCTTTGTCGAAGAGAATGTCCTTAGAAAGACCTTGCCGTTTCTGACCTTTCTGACTGTCATGGGATACCAGGTGGATGCTGAGGCCAATTTAAGGAATTTAGAGGATGAACATATCATAAAGCTGGCTATTGATTATGGAGTGGTTCCCCTGATGCTGGTATATACTCTAAATGAGGCTGGGATAGGTTCCTTTGATATTACGCACGCCATATTTAACAGCCAGGAGCTTGAGCGGAGACTGGTTGACAATATCCTTACCATGATTGAAGCCAAGGGATATTATGGGGTGGTGTTCGGCTTCCAATACGTACTTGAGGAAGATTTGGCCCTGTATACGACTTTTATTGAATATGCATCAGAACGCTTGCAGGCCGCGGGATATAGCTTGGGAGTCGTGCTAATACCCTCTACCTTCGGATATGCGGAAGGAGTACCCTATGAGGAAAGCTATATTTCGGAAATTGGAAAGTCTGTGGATAGTGCTATCCTGTTGTCCTATCAATGGGCGACAGGCTATATTCCGAACACCCTCCAGACCTCCTACCTATTTTTAAAGGGATATTTGGACGTAGTAGTAACACAGATACCACATGAAAAAATATATCTGGGAGTATCAAGAATTGCATATGACTGGGAGTTACCGTACGTAGAAGGGGAATCTATGGCATCTGCCATTTCTGACCCTGCAGCTTTGGCTCTGGCAAGCCAATATAACAGTGAGATATTTTATGATGAGGATACGAAGTTTTCTTACTTTTTGTATAATTTGGCGGGAATTGACCATGTGGTATGGTTCCGGGACGCAAGGCAGCTTAATGCAACCCTGGAATTGGTAGAGGAATATGATTTGGGGGGAATTGCCGTATGGAATATCATGAGATATTTCAGGATCTGGTTCATGATTAATTCACAATATGAAATCGAAAAATTATTGCCTGTAGAATAAAATAGATCCATATGAGGGGAGGAAATTTTATCTGCTTTGGCAGGTGCCAGCATAGAAAAATGGTTGTTTCAGGACGGATCATCAGTCAGAGAAACAGCCATTCTGTATTTATGACAAGTGAAGCAGCTTGCCGGATCATCTTTTCTGTTGATAATTCTTTTCTTCTGCTTTAATTATACCATACAATTTCTGTATATACTAGACTTGTAATAAAAATGGCAGGGGCATAAAATGTAGTTCAAATATAAAGGCAAATCCATCATCATAATGGAAAATGCCCACGAAATGGATAGCCATAGGGGCATTGCATTTATATCTGGCAAAGGAGTTTTTACATACAAAGGATGTTAGGCCGTAGCAAATTAAAAGCTGTACGATGTTTTATGAAAGGGTGATTCTATGGATGGTATGTTTGAATTGATGTTGGCAGAACAACAGAAGCAGGGAGTAGCCAAGGTGCTGGAATGCAACGAGAAAACGGAGCAGTTTGGGCTGGTATTATCACAGGAGGAGGCGACGGCTCTGATGCTGAGCCGGAAAGCCGCACTGGGTGAAAGCCGGCGGGTGGAATTCGGTGAGGGGATTTTGCCAAAGATCATTTACTTATTCTGTGATTCCCAGTATATCAACCAGGATAATTATGCAGACACCTTGTCTGAATTACAGGAGATATTTTATCTATATAAGAATGATACGATGGATGAATTAACTGATGATGAATTGCTTGGATTTATGAGGCAGCAATTTGATGAGGTCTGCTTTGGGGATATGGAATATCTGAAGAACACCTGCCTGGAACGTTTCTCCAGGGCGGTCCGTTCGGGATACAAGAGCCAGATGCAGTCCAGGCTCAGGGATGAGTATTCCCTAAGGGATACGGAGAATGAATATAGTAAGCTGTCAGAGGAAACCAGGTGGGAATATGAGGTTTATAAAATGAGGCTGGAGGATACGTATTAAGAAATGCGAGCTGGGTAAAGGCAAAAAAGTAGGTGCAATTTGGATGATAATTCCACGTATTTTTGAAAGAATAGCTTGGATATAGAATATTGCCTATGGGAAATGTGCAAGAAAACTTGATAGATGTCGAAAGCTGGTATATAATAAAGGAAAGGATAAATGGATGAAAATCAATTAGAAAATAAGCGGTTAATTAATAGATAACAGCTAATTGGATAATGAGTTGACGATCAATTGTTGGATAAAATACTCTTGCTTACAGGGGATTTTCCGTGGGTATAGGCTATTCTAGAGGTAGTATGGAAAACCTTGATTTTCCACACGGCAAGTTTGTGTCGCAGCCCCAATTCTGGGATTTGTGTCATTGCCCCAAGTCGAG
>JARKQP010000160.1 GCA_029974875.1 Mobilitalea sp. | reverse complement strand
ACCAGCCCGGTCATGCACCCCCGGCTCATACAGGATTACATCCAACTTATTTTTTTGCTTTAAGGCCGCCAGGCTATCCTTATAGGACAGGGGCATCCGGCTGAAGTTTTCATAGACTCCGCCAATACCAGCCAGTAAATGAATCCCATATTGTACCTTCAGCCTGCTGGTCAGTACCTGTGCAACATCCCACAGCCATTCCTTCTGGTCCCTGGAATCCATGGGCCTTGGCAGCAGCGCCAATACACTAATACTGCTCTCGGTGACCATCACCAGATGGTTGCAGCTGATGATTAAAATATCATGGATTGCCTGCCGTAAGCTTTTTTTATTTATATGATTACTGCCATCCGCATGATTACTGCTATCCATATGATTACTGCTATCCGCATGATTACCGCTATTCGTATAATTACCGCTATCCGTGTAATTACTGCTATTCGTATGATTACCGGTTATCCCAGCTGAATTTTCTTCAATCAGCGAAATCATACAGCCTCCATAAAAGGTAATGCCATACATTTCACAATAGGCTTCAAAATCCTCCCTTGCCGGTTCCCCGGCAAAGATCGTAAGCATTATCTCGCTTTCCAGCACCGGCGATATCACATGGAACAGGGATTTCATTTTCGTCTGGATCTGCCTTTCGGCTTTTGCATCGGATATGCTGTCACACAGCTTGCGGATTGTCTTCTTGCTTTCTTCATATTTTTCCGGCTTAAGCAGATATCCATCCACCTTTAAGTCCAGGGCCTTCTTTACATAATCAAACTCACTGTAAGCCGTATTGATCACAAATCTGGTCCTTACACCCCTGCTGTATAACAGCTCAATTGCATCAATTCCGCTGAGTCCCGGCATATTGATATCAACAATGGCAATATCCGGCTCCTGCTTTTCTACTTCCTTCACCAAAGCAATCCCATCGGAGACCGAACCTGTAATATGTATCTCAGGAAATTCCTTCTTTACAAAAAGCTCCAGACTTTTTCGCGCAATTGCCTCGTCATCAGCTATAATCATCGTATACATAATTCCTATTCCCTTTCCTGGTTTGGTAAAGAAATGTGTATCAGTGTCCTTCCCTCTTTGCTGTCAATCTGAAAGCTCACATCATCTTCAAAGAACAGCTTCAGTCTCATGTAGATGTTTTTTAAGCCTATATGCTCATCCTCCATGGTATTATCCTCTAAATATTGATAAAGCTCCTCTATCCTATCCTGCCCTATGCCAATTCCATTATCCTCCACCTCCAGACAAACTCGGCCAAGCTCCCGGTATGTCCTGATCCATATCGTGCCTTCCTTCAGCATCATATTTACCCCGTGGCGCAAGGAATTCTCAACCAGGGGCTGCAATATCATACATGGCAGGATCAGCTGCCCGCACTCCGGGTCAGTTTCAAAATGAAATTCAAAGCGGTCTTCAAATCTGCATTTTTGCAGATATACATAATCCTTTACATTTTCAATTTCATCCTGTAAGGAAACTGCTTTCGAAAGCTTATCCAAATTGTACCTGAGATAATTTGCAGTGATTTCCATCAAATTAGCGGATTGCTCCGCATTTTCCATTCTTGCAGTTGATGATATCATATTCAGGGTATTAAAGAGGAAATGGGGATTAATTCTTGATTGCAGTAAAATCAGCTGGCTCTTATGGAGTTCACTATAGATTCTAAGATTCTCTATCTCAGCTTCATGCAATTTCTCCTTGATATGGGAATTTTCTTCGATTTCATGCACCTGGTCCTGGATGATGTCAATCATATCATTTAAGGCTTCGGCAAATTCTCCGAATTCATCTCCCGTATTAATCTCTACATGCTCCTTCTGATACAGGTTGTTACGGATTTTTCCTACGAATTCGGTTAATCTTTGGATCGATTTCGTAATGCCGTTTAATACCTTTTTATAATACATAATGCAGATCAGGCTGCCAATCACAAGGAACGCCACCTGCGCCATGTAGATTATGCTTTGCCACAGATTAAGAATTTCCTGGACCTGCTCAACCGTAACAAGCTTGCTTGAATAGACATCCTTAAAGCTTACATTAATATAATGCAGGGTATTCTGGGTCTGGTTATACATTTCTTCAATGGAATTATAATCCCTCTGCCTCTGGTTGGAGGCGGCATAGACCTCCAGGCTCTCCATCAGGGTATCACTTTGCTCCAAGTAGGTCTCAACGGTACAGGTGATGTCAACAAGCCCCCTGGAATACTCCCGCCCCAGGCTCCCACGCAATTCATGGACCGTCGCGGTTATTTCATCCCTGTAATCCATATAGCTTTGGCGGCTTGTGGCTCTCAGATAAAGGTATGCATCATTAACATAGGTATTAACCGTCTCCACTTCAATAAAAAGCTGGTTCAATTCCAATAATTCACTCATGAGCTTACGGTTTTGGGAGGTTATCAAGAAATTTCCTATGAAAGAAACCGTAATCAGGATGATTGCAATTCCAATCAGCAGGAAATATCCCATACTGTACTTTCTGCTGATGGAGCTGTTAATATAGGCTGTTAATTTCTTATGGTTCATAATGCCCCTCCTCATTAAGATCTGAAGAAGTAATCCATTTTATATCCGTATAAATGCAATCAGCACTATAACCCCCCTTTAAAAAATAATTTACCGTTTCTTCCACTGCCCGGTAGCCCATCTCATGGGTATCCTGAATTATGATGCCATCAATCATCCCCATATGCATCCCACGGATGGTTCCCTCCGAATCATCAAAGACCAATATATGTTCAAAATCCTCCGGATTTTCCGGATAAAAAGAGCCCAAGGTCTGGCCTCCTGTGCCTTCGATACAAATAAGGGTATCAATCTCCGGGTTCTCCTCCAGGATCAGGTTGTATTTGTTCATAACCGTAAGTGCATCATAATTATCATAGTCCAAACGGACAAACTCTATCCCTGGATACTGCCCCGATATTTTCTTTAAACCCGTAACTCTCTGCTCCAGGTTCGGATAATTCTCCTCCCCTGAGAGGATTGCTACCTTGGCCGTTCCTCCGGTAACCTCTATCAGCTTTTCACCCAGCAGGCATCCAGCTTCCGTATTATCCGTTCCCACATATAAATGCGGCCCGAAGTCTTCAATATCCGTATCTATAAAAATTACCTGGATTCCCGCTTGGACAGCATGATTCAAAGCCTGCAGATATTCCTCAGGATTGATTCCCTGCACTATAATTGCATCTACCTTCGCTGCGATGGCCCTGCTGATCAGCTCCGTCATCTGGCTGACATTATAATTAAGCTGGGGCAGGTCAACGCGTACGTCAATCACATCCCCATATTCTTTTCCTGCTGCCAGAATCCCGCCTGTTACTAAAGTCCAATAGGCTTGGTCATTATGTGGTATGACCGCGGTAATTCTTATCTTATCCTGAAACGCTGTGTCCTTCCCCGGCGTAAGAGCCTTTATCATAATTACAACGAGAACCAGGAAAAGAAGAACTGCTATAACGAAAACCCTTTGAATTATCCTTTTCATTTCAAAACCCTCCCACCTATTATTTTAAATGAAAACGGGGCGGTTTCCTACTAAATTTTAATGGTTGCTGGAATATTTCCGTACATCAATTGCAATGGCTACAATAATAATCAGCCCTTTTACAACATATTGCCAATAAGAGCTCAAGCCGATGAAGGTCAGGCCGTAATTAATGATGTTAAAAATAAGGACACCCATCACGACACCAGGAACAGTACCTACACCTCCGCCTGCGGAACAGCCGCCGACGATACAGGAGGCAATGGCATCCAGCTCATAGGCTAAGCCGTAGCTGCTGGAGGCGCTGCCGGTTCTGGTAGCTTCCAGGCATCCCGCCAGGCCGTATAAGGCTCCGGCGATCATAAAAGTGATCATCAGGGTTTTAAATACATTAATACCGGATACCCTTGCTGCCTCCGGATTACCTCCGACAGCAAAGATTTCTTTCCCTAAGCAGGTCTTGGTCTGAAAGATCCAAACAACAATTGCTGCTCCGACCGCTATGATGACCAGATAAGGGATTCCAAGCACCGAACCGGTTCCCACCTCGCTGAAGCTTTTTAAAAAACCGCCCAGGGGCTGGGAATTATTTGGTGCCTTATTAAAATACAGGCAGTTCACGCCAAAGGCAATCATTTGCGTACCAAGGGTGGCCAGGAAGGCGGGAACCTTCAGCCTCGCCACAGTATAACCATTGATGGCACCGATCCCCAGGCCAACCAGCATGGCTGCCAGAATTGGGACAATTACCGGAAGCTCCGGCAGATTTGGCCAGAACTTATTGTAATAAGTAGCCTGCTGGGCCAGGGAGCCAGCCACAACAGCTGTCAGTCCAACGACGCGGCCACCGGATAAATCCGCCGAGCCGCAGACAATGATGAACATACAGCCCAGGGCTACCAGTATACGGGTTGAGCTCTGGGTCAGGATATCCCGAAGTACTCTCAAGGAAAGAAACTTTGGTGATATACATGCGATCACAATGATGATCAATAGCATAATAATATATAATGCATAGTTCATCAGGAACTTCTTAATACTTAAATTCTTTATATCCAGGTTTTTTACATTCATATCAAAATTCTCCTTTAGGCTGTTTCGTAGGTGCTGGCCAGATACATGATCCTTCTTTCCGTGATATCCCCGCCCTCAAGAATTCCGGACAGATGTCCCTCACACATAACCATGACTTTGTCAGACATACCCATCAGCTCCGGCATTTCAGAGCTGATCATAATTACACTTTTTCCTGCCTGCGCCATGTCCTCCATAAGACAATATATCTCATACTTTGCTCCCACATCAATTCCTCTGGTAGGCTCATCCAGGATAAGAATATCCGGCTCCAGCAGCATCCATCTGCCGAGCAGGGCCTTTTGCTGGTTACCGCCTGACAGGTTTCTGATCAGGGTCTTAATTCCAGGAGTTTTGATGGAAAAGGACTTCACGTACCGCCCGGCATCCTCCCTGCGGATCCTATCCTTTAAGAACAGCCTTCCCTTTGTATAATGCCTTGTATTTGCCGACTGGTTCGAGAGCACAATGTTTTCCATCACAGAAAGCATTGGTATGATTCCCGTGGTACGCCGTTCCTCTGTGAGCAGCGCCATTCCATGCTTAATCGCATCCTTTGGACTTTTAATCTTTACTTCCTTTCCATCAATGTGGAGGCAGCCGGTGGAAATGGGTCTGAGACCGAATAAGGACTCCATTAACTCTGTCCTCTGTGCACCTACCAAGCCTCCGATACCTAGGATTTCTCCTTTTTTCAGGATAAAGCTGATATCTTTAAAGGAAGAAGGGTTTGCAGAGGTGAAGCCTTTAACAACCAAATGCTCTTTGCCCGGCCGGTGCTTTTTCTCGGGAAAGCGTTGGGTCATCTCCCGGCCTACCATACGGTTTACAATGGTTTCCATCGTCAGCTCCGTTGCCAGCCAGCTTCCAATCAGACGGCCGTCACGCATAATGATAACCTCATCGGATATTTTAAGAATTTCTTCGATCTTGTGTGATATGTAGATAATGGCGACTCCCTGGGAGGTTAATTTCCGAATGATATGAAATAACAGCTCTGCCTCTGTTTCTGTAAGTGAAGAGGTGGGTTCATCCATGATAATGACCTTTGCGTTATAAGAAACAGCCCTTGCTATCTCTAACAGCTGGCAATGGGATACGGACAGCTCTCCCACCATGGTGCGCGGGTTAATATCGATTCCCAAGTCCTCAAACAGGGCTTTCGTATCTTCATACATCTTTCTCTCATTGACCCAATTAAGGCCAATGGCTCTTTTATGGGGAATCCTGCCGATCCATATGTTTTCCATTACATTTCTGGTTTTAACCGGGTGCAGCTCCTGATGGATCATGGAGATCCCATGATCCATGGCATCCCGCGCACAAGTAAAATGCACTGCCTCCCCATTCATGGACATGGTGCCCTGGTCCGGATGGTAAAGTCCGAAGGCACATTTCATTAACGTAGATTTTCCTGCTCCATTTTCACCCATCAGCGCATGGACCTTACCCGGTTTGATGCTGATGGATACTTCGTCCAATGCTTTCACACCGGGAAAGCTTTTTGATATATTCTCCATTTTCAGGACAATCTGAGAATTTTCCATATTCTCCTCCATTCCCAAACAATTTCAAGCCCTATGCTATAAGACTTTCCGCATCCTTAGGTCCATACCCCAGGTTATACAGGGCACAGCTTTTGCGAATGGCAAAGTCTATAGCTATGCTTCTTAATTCCTATATGCTTTGTGAGAAGCAGACCTTGTTACTCCTGCCCGCTTCTCACAAACAATGATAAAGGTGCTATTATTCTAACGCTGTGTTCGTTATGTCATAATTTGCTTCATCCACATTATCCGCATTAATTGCCTTATAGCTGATCCAGATACGGTGTCCTTCCACTTCTACCCCTGCCATGCCAAGGCTCTCCGTGGTCACCTGCGCACCTTCGTTGGTAAGAGCCATAACCTTATAAACTGCCTTTGCAAGTGTCACAGGGTTATTTAATGCCGTGGTTAATAAGGTTCCCTCTCTTACAGCATCACAGCCGACAGCGGTAGCATCAACGCCGCAGACTGGAAGATAGGTGCCTGCATCCTTAAAGAAACCGCCTGCCTTTAATGCTTCAATAGCGCCAAGCGCCATATCATCATTACAAGCGAGTACACAGTCAATGTCTTCACTGTAGTTTGCAAGCAGAGCGGCAACAGCTTCCTGTGCCTTCGCACGGTTATACTCACAGATAAGCTCTCCTCCGATCTGATTTACTTCAATGCCCGCGTCCTGAATTGCTTTTATGGAATATTCGGAACGGACCTCCGTATCATAATGTCCCTGGATGCCAAGCAGCATTACATAATCCAGTTTGCCATTCCCATTGCGGTCTGCCTCCGGATGTGCCTTCCAGTACTTCACTACCGCCTCGCCCATAATGGTTCCTGATTCAGGAGCGCGGGATGCCACACTGTACAGCTTGTCATTCTTAGCAAAGTCCTCGTCCGACGGCGTATCCGTATTGGCAAAAATACCATAGCAGCCTTCTTCTTTAATCTGGTCGCAGATTTCCGTAATTGCCCCGGTGTTGATATTGTTTAATACCAGATAGTCAACTCCTTTGGTGAACATGTTATTCATATTGCTGGTCTGGGTACCCACATCATTTTGGCTGTCTGCATCAATGACTTCGATTCTTCCATCTGCTTTGGACACATTCAGCAGGGTTTGTCTGGCATTTGAAATAAACGTGTCTGCAAAATTATACCAGCAGGCACCTGCGACCGGAGCTTCCCCCTCCGCTGCGTTGTCCGCAGCTGCATCCTCCCCTGTCCCTGTCCCCGGTGTCTTGGCAGCTTCTGTCGCTGAATTTGAAGTTTCTGTTGTACCTGTCCCACTCCCAGTGCTGCAGGCAGCTAAGCTTACGCAAAGCAGCAAGGCCGGAACTAACCAAAGCTTTCTCATAAAATATCCTCCTTAAAATAAATGTATTTGCCTTAGCGGCTAAATTCATTCTAGCATTGTGGTGCATCCTTCCGAAATTCAACGTATTTGCGATTCCATATGAAATATTTGCGGATTGCTTTAGGAATTGAATTATTTTGCGAAATCATTCTATTTTTTTGCTATCCTGCCTGGGAAAGGATTTAGAACAAAGCTGGGAAAGGAAGATTGGACCTTAAGCGTAAGCAGCTCCGCTGCCGGGAAGAAAATACTGCATACCGTATGTATACTACAAAGAAAAACGGGCATTATTGCGGGCTGGCTCCTGAGCCGCGCCACAATAATACCCGTTAAATTATAAACTTCTTTTTAAAGAATTAATCCAGGAATTAATCTTCTTCCGCAGATTCATCCTTAGGAACGACAATATTCAATAGGAAGGATACCAGGAAGGATACAACGATAGGAGACTTACCGATGATATTCTGGATATCCGTAGGCATGAACTGAAGGGAACTGGATACCGTGCTGATACCGACACCGAGAGCCAGGGCAATACCAACGATCATTTTGTTACGGTAATTTAACGGCTGCTGGGTGATTAACTGGATACCAGACATTGTAATAGCAGCAAATACGGTAACGGTTGCGCCCCCAAGTACAGGATAAGGAATAGTGGTCATCACTGCACCGAACTTAGGGCATAGGCCTGCTATGATCATAATTGTACTAACAATCAAAAATACTCTTTTTGCAATAACCTTGGTAGTTACAATCAAACCAACATTCTGGCTGTAGGGATCGGTAGGAAGACCGCCGATGCAGGCACCGAGCATACCGCAGATACCCTGTCCCTTGATAGCGCCGCCGATTTCATTGTCACTGGCTTCACGGTTGAAGGCACCGATTGCAGTGGAGGATACGTCACCAATGGTCTGAACGGCCTGTACAATGTACATAATGATCATTGCAATAATTGCGGAGGGATGGAACTCAAGTCCCCAGTGAAGAACTCTGGGAAGTGCAACCCATTGGGCGGTTGCAACATTATTGAAGCTGACCATGTCTCCCCAGACGATGGACAGGATATAGCCTGCAATAATACCGATTAACATACCGGATACTTTAATATAACCTTTTCCAAAGAAGTTACACGCAAGAGTTACAGCAAGAACAATTAAAGCAATTGCCCAATACTTCAGCTCTCCGAAATTCTCAGCAGAAGGACTTCCGCCGGCCATATAATTAATTGCTGTCCCGTATAGGGATAAACCAATACTTAATACAACCGTACCACTTACAATCGGAGGGAAGAATTTACGGATCTTACCGATACCGATACCAATAAAAATAGAAGCAAATGCGCCAACCAGCTGAGCGCCAAAAATTGCGCGAATACCATAATTAACACCAATTGCTGTTAAGATAGGCATGTAGGCAAAGGCAACACCCATAACGTTGGGTAAGCCCATACCGAAACCAAAAACCGGGAATAGCTGCAGTAAGGTGGTAAGACCTCCGATGATCATAGCTGCCTGCATTAATAAAATTTTTTCTTCCTCAGGAAGTCCCAGTAACTGGGCAACCAAAATAGGAGGAGTGATGTTTCCGACAAGCATGGCAAGTACATGCTGCAACGCTTGAGGTATAGACGCCCCCCAGCTAGGTTTCCCGTTTAGCTCAAATAATGATGTTTCTGCTCTTTCTACTCTCTTCGCACTCATAAATTAATTTTCCTTTCAATTTGCTGTTCTTTGTAACTGGCTTATTACACGCGAAAGATGCCGTTTGATGATTGATTAATTCTATCGGGAAAGCTTGTACATAATCTGATTAACCAATCTAACTAACGGTTAAAAATAATGGGTGTTTACAAAAATTTAATTATTAAGATATACTTTTTTTATTAATCTTGTTAAAAATCACCACACTTTCTCAACACATCATGCTCTTATTATACAATATATATAGGAATAATGGAATAGTACATTTTGGAATTTATTGCGGTTTTTAGTAGAAACTATTCAAAATAATTCAAATTAATATCGTTTTTAAAAAATTCTCTGCTATTAAAAAAGAGAGAAGCCACGGCAGGGTAGGCAAGAGATTGGAATCTTTCTCAATACAATATAAAAGCAATCGGCGCTAAGCATATGCTTTCACCAATTGCCTCTTTTCCCATCATAATCGGAGTATGGAAATAATTCCCATAACCCCAGCCCACATTACATAGCACTTTCATTATATAACCTTTACACTGCATAGCATTTGATTATATAACCCTCACATAGCATTTTCCTTAAACTGTGTCGGCGTCACGCCATAGACCTTCTTAAACATAGCCGCAAAATTAGGATAGCTTTCATATCCGACCATAGAAGCTATGACATTCGCAGATAATTTATCCTCTTTCAAAAGCTCCGCTGCCAATTGCATTCTTTCACTGATTATAAAATGGTTAATCGAACCACTCTTATATTTTTTAAACAGCCGGTTTAAATAATCCGGGCTTAAGTGTACCCGGCCTGCCAGTGAAGCAACTGTGATGTCCTCCGAAAGGTGCCCGAGGATATAGCGGATGGTATCATCTATTATTTCTTTCCCATTTGGCTGCTTTCCCTGAAGTGATATCCCTTCCTCCGCCTTTTCCTTAATCCACTGCTCCCCATATTGGGTAATTCTTTGCCTGTCCCTCTGGAGGTGGATTTGTCTTACCATTTTTACGATCAGCTCTTCTATCTCGGAATAAGCCAGGGGCTTTAAAAGATAATCCACACATCCCAGCTTTACCGCTTCTTTTGCATA
The DNA here is from genome assembly GCA_029974875.1 of Mobilitalea sp. The sequence goes on along the minus strand of JARKQP010000160.1, from coordinate 9,124 downwards.
GAGGAAATCAGCGTGGCAGGTAAGAAATGCACAGGGGATTTCATTATTCTCCTTTCTAATCCAACGGAGCAGCTCAATTCCGCTTCCGCCGGGCATTTCTATGTCACAGAGCAAGAGGTCTACCTTATTGCTTAATAAAACCTCCTTTGCCTGCTCCGTACCGGAGGCAGTCAGCACTCCACTGATCCCACAGTCTTTCCACCGGACACCGTCAAGCATACCCTGTATTGTAATTTTCTCGTCATCAACTAAAAGCAGTACCATATCAAAATCCTCCCGTCCAGGGCAGCTTTATGACTACCTTCGTGCCCTTATCCAATTCGGAAAACACCTCAATGTCCGCTTCACTTCCACAGAAGGTTTTTAGCCTGTACTTGGAATTCCATATGCCGATATGCTCCCCATCGTCCTTTTCTACCGGCAGACCCAAATTGATGCGCGCCAGGGTTTTTTGGTCCATCCCCTGTCCGTCATCCTCGATGATAATCCTGACCCACTCCGGTGTGGATTCTGTCCTGACCCTAATATGGGTTATCCTATCCACCCTAAGCGCATATTTCATAATGTTTTCTATGAAATTATGGATGACCAGGGGTGGGATTTCCACCTCCAGGACATCCTCTTCAATATCATAGTCAACAGTAAAGCAATTGGAGTTCTTTATTTCTGTCACTTCTATATATGCCTTAACTACATCTAATTCGCTGCTTAATTTCCGCAGCACCTTGCCATCCCGGAACAGATAGCGGAAATATCTCGATAAATAGATGGCCATCTTTTGGATTCCCAGATAATCCTTGATCTGTGCCATATTAAACATCAGGTTAAAGATGTTCAGCAGGAAATGGGGTCTTACCTGGAGCTGTAAATTCTGCAGCTCCATACGCTTTTGCTGCAGCTCCTGCTCCAAATTTTCTATTTTCAGGCTTTCTATCTGGTCAGCCATATCATTAAAGGATTGGTTGATGTGTAAAAACTCTAATGCATAGTTATGCTTACCGATACGGTAAGCCTTTTCCCCGTTTTCCAGCTTACGAAGGGCACGGTCAATATGCCTTAAGGGCCGGATCAGCGTCCTCTGCAGGATCAGGTAAAGGGCCGGAATCAATATAAAAGAGATATATGCCAGAATCGATAATATCCTCTTTGATAGGGGCAGCTTTGAAAAAATTTCATTTTTATCTATCATTAGATGGAGATAAATTCCTTTGTTCTGTGACTTTGCCGAAACAATCATATTCTTCTGTACGGCCTTTGCCACCGTATTATCAATGGAGACCTCCTTGGAGGAGTAATCCAGCTCGTTCAGTATATTATTGGTGACATCATCCAGAAAGATAAGCCCTCCATAATATAAGCCTCCCGTCTTAAAGGAATGAAGCAGGTACTTTTCCCCGTCAACCTCGATAACCTTCCACCTGACATACTGATCCAATATCTCCGTGTCAGAAAGATAAGCGGCCAGCTTATCCCGCTTCCTGTTTTTGACCGACGAAACGGACATTGTCATATCCTTTAGCTCCGGTGCGTAAATAAAATAGCCGACGGACAGATAATGAAACAGCATATTTTTCATGTAATCCGTGTAAATAGAATTCTTTGCCAGGATATACCTGGAGCCTCCCTGCTGCTCGGACACCAAAACAAAATCAGCATCCTTTAGGAGGTTGTTGGAATACATATCTATACTGTACATCTCCTTATCCAGCTGACTCATATATAGGTTTAATATCACCTCACAGGAATACAGGGTCTGCTCCGAAACAGCATCCCTGTAGTTCTGTGTCATCATAATGATTATCAGGTTGACCGGCAATATCAATAGCAATATGCTGATAATGATCCTGGTCGTAATTGACTGAAATAACTGTTTCACTTTCAAGAAGCTGCTATCCTTTAACGGCACCTATTGTTATCCCCTTAACAAAATATTTTTGGAAAAACGGATACGCAACCAGAATAGGGAGTATACCAATGACTGCTATCGCCATCCTGATTGTAGTGGAGGGTAAATCAGCTACACTTACTCCTGTTAATTTTGATGCATTATTTGCTAAGAACGCAATATTTTCATTCATCTTATTCATAATGATCTGGATAGTATAGAGATGCGACCCACCCCTGTCAGTTAAATAGTATAACCCATTTGTCCAGTCATTCCAATAGCCAAGTCCCGACATTAATGCGATGGTCGCTATGATCGGCTTTGACAGGGGAACCACCACCTTAAAATAAATGAAAAACTCTCCTGCACCGTCCAGTCTTGCCGCTTCCTGCAGCGCTGTTGATACACTGCTTACATAATAATTCCTAAATAGCATAACAGTAAAGGCATTCATAAGCAGCCCCGGAACGATAAGGGCAAATACGGTGTTCTTAATGTGTATTACATTACTATAAACAAAATAAGTTGATACGATACCTCCATTGAACAGCATTGTAAATATACTCATAAACATGAGCATACGCCTGCCCGGCAGCTCCGAAACACTTAGGACATAACCAAACATGGAGGTTATGAGCAGGGAAACCAGCGTCCCTGCAATTGTAACGAAAAAGGTATTCAGATATGCCTTAAGGATATAATCCGCCTGTGTCAGTATATATTCGTAGGCTCCCAAGCTCCATTTTTCAGGGAAATAGGTATACCCGTTGGCCACTGCAGCGGCATTGTCCGTAAAAGAACCAATAATTAATAACAAAAACGGAAAAAGAGCCAGTAAGCTTAGGATTAACAATACAGTATTTGAAATGATCTGGGTTGTGATAAATTCCTTTGTCTTCATAAAAATAACCATGCCTTTCTCACAGCCTTCAAACTTTGGGCCGCAGGTACAAATTTGGGTGTGAATCATCACACTGCGCCCTCCTAAAATAAAGCATCTTCGCTGCTGATTTTCTTGATCACCGCATTTGCAAGGATAATCAGGACAAAACCAACAATGGATTGATAGACACTGGCTGCAGAGGACATTGCATAATCTGCATTATTCATTAATGCGTTGTATACATAGGTGTCAATGGTTCTCGTCACGTTGTATAGCATGCCCGAATTCCTCGGTATCTGGTAAAACAGGCCAAAATCGGAATAAAACATCCTGCCAATACTTAAGATCAGCAGAGTGATGACCGTCGGCTTTAGTAACGGCAGCGTAATATTTTTAATCTGCTGCCATTTCGTCGCCCCGTCAATCCTGGCGGCCTCAAAATAGTCCGTACTGATACCCACAATGCTTGAATAATATACAATCATGCTAAACCCGATCCCCTTCCACAGATTGATTATAACCAGTATGAAGGGCCAGTACTTTGGGGTGGAGTACCATGAAATTGATTCCATCCCCAGATTTTCTATTATACTGTTATTAATCAATCCCGTATCAGAAGCCAAAAACGCATACACCAGATAATTTACCACAACCCAGCTCATGAGATAGGGCACCAGCATCAGGCTCTGGTATGCACTGAGTACAAACTTTTTCGTTATCTCATTCAGCAAAATAGCCACTGTCAGGCCAAAAATGATTCCCAGGATGATAAAGGCGAGGTTATATAGGATCGTATTCCTGGTCATAATAAATGCGTCCTTTGTGACAAACAAATATTTAAAGTTATCAAAGCCCGCCCATTCGCTTCCCAGGATTCCCTTCCTAAAATCAAGGTTCTTAAACGCAATCACGATGCCAAACATAGGAAGGTAATTATTAATTATCATATAGAGGACTGCAGGAGCAGCCATAATATAAAATGGGATGAATTTTTTTAGCTTTATTTTTTTTCTCTTCATTACAATGCAAGTTTCTCCTTTCATCCTCTCCTGTAGCTATTGGTTTTTCATTTATTTCTGTGCCAGCCACTCGTCAAGCATTTTCTGGTTTTCTGCGGTTACCTTTTCAATTCCGGCCGCTTTGAGGGCATTGATGAATTCCGGTAATGTCTCCTCCGGATCGACCGCACCAAACTCAAGCGCTGCCGTATACTGGCTGATAACACTGTCAATTGCTGCTTTTTCAGTCTTCACATTCTTTGTATTAAAGCTGTAGCCCAGGGCTTTGGAGGATTTATCCTCTGTAATTGACGCATTGAAGGCCTTTAGATCGTCAAAATAAGCTGAGGTAGCCGGCAGCATCTGGTACATCTTTGACTTGTCGCCAAACACTCCCAAAGGCTGGAGGTAACCAACCGTTCCCGCATTGATCCCATCCGGGTATTTGATAATTCCGGTATCATCGGTCTTCTCATAATGGGTACCTTCAACACCATATTTCAACAGATTAATCAGTTCTTGTGATTTATAGGTCAGGTTCAGTAATTTCATCGTCGCTTCCGGATTTTCACAGGTAATCGGAATGCTCCACACCGATGTCTGGTACATGCCCGTAGTGGCTGACGGAAGGGTCATGTTTACCATAGTCATATCCTGTGCACAATCCTTACTGAGATTAAATTTCATGTCCGCTTCCGTACTTGATATACCTCCCAGATACTTGCCGCTCTGGACTAATATTGTGGATGCTTCCGTATTGGTTAACACATCCGGGTTAATGTAGCCTGCCTGATACCATTTACGCATCCACTTCAGATGCTCCTTGTACTCCTCTGTCTCATACAGATTGACAATCATTGTATTATCAAGACCGCCATTCATCAGTACTCCTGTAGCGGAGGAAGCCCCTAATGTATCCACTAAATTCATCGAACCGAAGGTACCTGTGCTCCCAGCCTGTAAAGCAAGCATATAAAAATCCTTTCCTTCGCCAGCCTTAATTTTAGCAAACATTTCATCCAGCTGTTCATATGTAATCAGATCCTTGCCATAATCATAGCCGTATTTTTCAAGCATATCCGTACGGAAAGCAAAACCATATTGGCGGCCCATCTTCTCTTCCGATGGCACAGCATACAAGGCTCCATCCACATATCCGCCAGCCATCGCCTTACCTTCCGCGGCGGTAATATCCTGACCGTATTGGTTTACCAGTTCATCCAGCGGAATTAGCATACCTTTATTAACATAATCGCTGATGGGGCCGATTGGAGAAAATATCAGAAGCAAATCCAGCTTTTCATTATTAGCGATCATCAGGTTTGACTGGGTGGTCAAATCAAATAGACTGATTGGATAAAGTTTTACTTTTACGTTCACTTCAGGAACTGTAATCGCATTTACCGCATCCTCTACTAATTGCAGGTCTGCCGGGGTATTTCCCAACGTCGGAAAGGTCATAACCACTTCATAAGGTTCTCCTGCTGTTTCACTGTCTGAGCCCCCGTCCTTCGCACCCTCGGTAGCTGTGTTGCCGGTACCATCTGTTGACGTTGTGTCACCCGTTTTGTCAGCTTTTGGACCGCCGCATCCCGCCAACACTATGACGGTCATTACTAAACAAATGATTAATGCTAAAATTCTTCTTTTCATAAAAACCTCCCATATTTTTTACTTCTGCTTTCCAGCAGCTAAGTTTAGTATAGAAGCATATATTTATTTTTACTATATTATTTTCCGACCTATAGCTATGATTATACGACCTCTTTGGTTATACTGTATGTTTTTAATAGTAAATCCCCACAGACTCACAACCTTTTATACATATGCCATCCTGTTATATTGTACAGATTACACATTCCGGCACTCTTTTTGTTCACTAATAATGTCCTATTAAAAAATACACTTTTTGAGCTTCCTTTACTATTATGAAGCGAAAAACAGCAGGCTATCCTTCCTATATGGTAGCCTGCTGCCCTTTTCTTTTTGCTATATGCTTGCCGTTAATCTAATTACTTATAATCTAATTACTTAAAATACACTCCCATTCTGGGACATCATCTCCTGCCAAGCCGTTTTCTCCGGCAGAGGAAGTGCCATTCTCTTATCCAGCCAAGCCTCCACTAAATCGATCCACTTTGCTGCATCCTTATCCATTTCCGATTTAGCTCCTGAGGATGCCTGGGTTGCGAGGCTTAAGCCATGTGCTCCCTCTTCAAAGATATGCATTTCAAAGGGTACCTGCTTATCTGCCAGCCCATGGGCCATACGGATTGAATGCTGGACCGGTACCAGGCTGTCCGCTGCCGTAGCCCAAAGGAAGGTAGGAGGATTTAATTCTGTTACATGACGCGCCGGGCTGACCTCATCCAGTTTAGCCTCCTCCGGCGTATCCGTTCCCAGGAACGCTGTGTTTGACAGGGCAAACAGCACCTTACCCATGGGATCCTCTGTCTTTCCCGCCTGCTCCTTCATATAGATATAGTCACTGAGGGTATAGCCTAAGATTGCTGCAGCCGGCTTAAATACCTCCGGTTTCTCATTAAAATGCCCTGATAACAGGGGTGAGTGCCAATAGGTAGAATACATGGCGCAGTTATGGGCTCCGGCTGAGAAACCGCAGATTGCGATCCTATCCACATCCACCTTCCATTCCTCGGCGTGCTCACGGATGATTAAGAAGGCCTTACCGATTTCCTGCATCGGCTTCGGATGCTGGCAAAGCTCTTTTGGTTCCGGTTTTTTGGACATATCCGGGAAGCCTGTCTTACCTTCATTATAAGTAGAATACCGAAGCACAAAAGCATGGTATCCCATGGCTGCGAACCTTAGGGCAACCGGCTCTCCTTCACGGTCTGAGCAGGAAAGGTATGCACCGCCGGGGCAGATTAATACCGCCGGCCTTTTCTTTCCGTTTGCCATTTCCATGGAATCTGCTATTACATATGTAGTTAATGTAACATCATTTCTGTCCCCATATAATTTAATAACCTCTGAATGCATGTGAATCCTCCTACAACTCCATTTTTTTAAATGAGTACCCTCAGAAATTCCCTTGTGCGCATTTTATGGCTGATTTTCCGCCAGATGTGCCCGCAAAGATTTCCAGGAGCACTTTAAATTATAGCCAGATTTTGACCTTGAATTGATTATACCAAACATGTAAGTATTTACATATAGTCATTTCTACTAAATATTATATTTTTTATTTGTGACTATTCTATCACAGAACCTTTCCGAAAAAACATTTTCTTTTATCTTCTGTAAAAGAAAAAGGATCAAACCCTGGCTTTGGTTCAATCCTTCTCTGCTTTCTATATCTTGATTCCCGTTATCTTAAATCTTATATTACTTAAATTTTATATTACTTAATCTTATATTACTTAATCTTATATTTACTTCAATCTTATTTACTTCAATCTTATATTTACTTCAATCTCATATTTACTTAAATCATATTTACTTCAATCTCATATTTACTTAAATCTTATTTGCTTAAATCTTATATTTGCTCAAATCCTCCTGGAAGTTCACAATCATCTTGTTGAATACATTGATCTGGTTTGTCAATTCATTGATCTGGTCAACATAGATTGCAACATTGGAGCTTGCTTCTTCCGTAGCGGCAGAGTTTTCTTCCGCAATGGCTGCCAGGCTGTGCATATTGTCAAATAAGGCTGCTATATTATCCGCTTCCACTTTAAGCTCCTGGGAGGTCTGGATCATCAGATCCGATACTGCCTTCAGGTTCGAATTCGCATCACTTGAGGTCTCTACCGCATTGGTCAGCTTCGCGCTTTCCGCTTCCAGGACATTATACTGGACATCAATATCACCGACCACTCCGCCGATGCTGTCCACAAACTGGGTCAGGCTCTGGTTAATCTGTCCTACCGCCTGGTTGGTATCCACGGAAAGGCTCCTTACCTCCTCTGCTACAACGGCAAAGCCCTTGCCTGCCTCACCGGCGCGGGCAGCTTCAATAGATGCATTCAGGGCCAGGAGGTTGATCTGCTTTGCAATGGAGGATACAATGGAAACAATCTGCATCATATCCACCGCGTCCTTACGCAGCTCATCACTGTTCTGCTTGATCATATTAAATTTGTTCAGTACGGTCCGGATTTCCTTTGTCGTATTATTCACGTCACGGAAGCTGTTTTCCATACGCTCCATGGCTGTTTCAATCTTCTGTTCATTATCCTGGCTCTCTTCTGAAATATGGGTAACATGGCTGATGCTGTCACTTAATATGCTTACGGAGCGTTCCGTATCTTCTGCCTGGGTCGTTGCGGCAATTGCCACCTCATCCAGTACCGCTGTGATATCATTGGAGGTAGCCTGCATCGTCCCGGCAATATCGGTGACGGAACGGTTAAAGGTATACATTTCATCTACAATGGAATTGAATCCGATAAAATCCTTCTGCACCCTCTCCTTTACCTTATTAACCAGGTTCATGATATCCTCATATTCATCCTTCGAGCGCACCTTAAGGTCTTCAATGAAATCACATTCACTGAGCCTTAGAAGCTCCTTCTTTAACAGCTTCTGGGGACGGTGGAGCAAGGCCGCGGAAATCAGGGAAACCACAAAGGTAACTGCACCAAGGGACAGCGCTGATAAGACCGGGATACGCAGTATAAAGGCCGCCAGCAGAACAAAAATTGTATTAAAGATGGAGGTCTTGACGGATACCTTTTTAATTATCCCAAAGGAAAGTATCCGGTTCAGTCCATAACGTTTTACTGTCTGGATTTCCTTATCAAAGGTTAATTTAAGCTGGACCTCCCCTTCCTTCTGTTCTAAAAATTCGATTCCTATATTTTCATTAAAAAAATGAGCTACCCCGTTAATTAACCCCAGCAGGTAATGGTGCATCCCCCTCTTGGAACGGTAGGTAAAGAGGATCTGGTTCTTCGATACCGGTGTGACATCCAGGATCGGAGGCACGGCTCCCTTAAAGCGTTTCATAACAATAACATGGACATCATTCATTGACTTTAAGAATTGATAAGCCGATTCATGACGGAAGAAGCCCGGATAATTCATGCTAAAGGTCTTGATATTCTGTTCGCCCATGATCTTCCATATTTCTTCGTGGTTCTTTCCGACTAAACGGCCTACTTCATCTACAACTCCCAGAGCAACCCTATCCTCTACATCCTCCAAAGGGGAAAAGACCACATCTGTATGTAATTTCTGGGATACTAATGCTTTATCAACAATTTCATTTCCAAATAAAGCCCGACAGGATAAAACCCAAGATGATACTACTGTTCCTTTCATAAAGTTCTCCTTTTCTTTTGTTCTGATAAATCTATATTATCAGAACAAAAGAAATGTTCCGATAATAAA
>JARKQP010000143.1 GCA_029974875.1 Mobilitalea sp. | reverse complement strand
ACCAGCTTCTTCAGTTCCCCATCCTTCATTTCCTCGGAAATCTTCTCATATCCAAGGAGGCAGCCGAAGATAGCCAGTGCCGTATGCAGCGGGTTCAGGCAGGTGCAGACCTTCATCTTCTCCACCTTATCCACTGTCTCGCGGCTGGTAAACATCACACCGCCTTTTTCCAGCTTGGGTCTTCCGTTCGGGAATGCATCTTCAATTACCAGATACTCACATTCCTCCGCGTTTACAAAGGGCGCTACGTAAGTATTTTTTCCTGTAATAACCGGCTCCAGCTCTTCTACGCCGTCATTCTTTAAGATTTCCTCCACGGATGCATCCGGGCGGGGAGTAATCTTATCAATCATGCTCCACGGAAATGTTACCCTATCCGAACTTACATATGCTTCAAACCCTGGATCCACAAGCCGGTTCCCTGCCCATTTTTTTGCAAAGGTATGGACTGCATCGTACAGTTTATCACCGTTATGGGAACAATTGTCCATACTCACCATGGCAATGGGCTTTTCCCCTGCCTCGAACCTGGTATACAGAAGGGCTGCCACCTTGCCGATATAGCTCCCTGGCTTCTCCGGACCCTTCCTGAAGTCTTCCTCTACATCTGGTATCAGCTCCCCTTTCCCTGTCACAAGGCTGTATCCCTTTTCTGTGATAGTGAAGCTTGCCATCTGAAGGGAGTCCTTTCTAAAAATCTCTTTCAGCCGCTGAAAATCGGTCCCGTTATCAGAATCTAAGGTAAGGGATTCTACTACACTTCCCACAACTGTCTTCCCTATGGTTCCATCCGCTTTCAAGGTGACCAGAATGCTGTAGTCATCGTGGGGACGGTTCATTTTTTCAACGATTTCGTAGTCAAACCCTTCCGCCACTATCAGGCCACGATCCAGAATCCCCTGATTAAGGAGGTTCTGCACTACATTGGCCTGGAAGGCACGGAAGATGTTTCCTGCCCCGAAATGTACCCAAAAAGGATTCTCTTTTGTCTTGTCAGCTACCTTTTCTCTGTCAAACTCAGGAAGTGCGTATCCTGCAGCCTTCCACTGTTCTATGTCTGCAAGCCCCTGTTTGTTTAATTTCATACCTATCTTGCCCCTTTCTCAATTGCTTCCCACAGGCCGTTCAGATAAGCCGCTCCCAGTGCCCTGTCGTAGAGCCCGTAGCCTGGCATTGCCACCTCGCCCCAAATCATGCGCCCATGATCCGGACGGATAGGGCCGTTAAAGCCGGTTTCATACAGGGCTTTCATAATCTCATACATATCAAATGTCCCATCCGAGGATAAGTGTGCCGACTCCTCAAAATCAGTGGGGGAATTAAACTTTAAGTTACGGACATGTGCGAAATGAATTCTTCCTTTCAGGGAACGGATCATATCCGGAAGATTATTTTCCAGGTTAGTTCCATAAGAGCCGGAGCAGAAGGTCACGCCGTTGTGGGGATTATCCACCAGCTTCATCATCCTCAGTATATTCTTCTTATTCCTGATAATCCTGGGAAGTCCGAACACGCTCCAGGCAGGGTCATCCGGATGGATTGCCATGTTGATATCATATTTATCACAGACAGGCATAATCCTGTCTAGGAAGTATTTCAGGTTTTCAAATAACTTCTCTTCATCCACATCCTTGTATAGTTCAAACAACGCTTTTACATTCTTCATTCTCTCAGGCTCCCAGCCGGGCATAACCATCCCGTTGGCATCCCCTGCAATGGATTCAAACATTTTCTCCGGCTCCAGTGCATCCACCGCTTCCTGGGAATAGGCCAGCACGGTAGAGCCATCCGGCCTTACACGCGCAAGCTCCGTTCTGGTCCAGTCGAACACCGGCATAAAATTGTAGCATACCAGGTGGATGTCTTCCTTTCCAAGATTCTCCAGCGTCTCAATATAATTGGAAATATACTGCTCCCTGTCTTCACTTCCGACCTTAATCGCATCGTGGACATTCACACTTTCGATTCCAGCAACATGAAGTCCTGCCGCCTCGACCTCCTCCTTCATTCCGCGGATTCTCTCCCGGCTCCAGACCTCTCCCGGCGCCATATCATGCAAGGTTGTAATCACTCCCGTAACACCCGGGATTTGGCGGATTTGCTGTAAGGTAACCGTATCAAAATCGGAACCGTACCATCTTAATGTCATTTCCATAGTTTCACCCGTGCCTTTCACTTTTTGATGACCTATTCAAAAAGTGAATAGGCCTTAATAAATAGTTTGAAAGTGACTTTCTTTCAAACTTTTTCCTGCCTCTCTTTATCTTTTTTAGTTTACGCTTTGTTTCATTATAAAAATAAAACTCTAAAAAATCCATTGGTGGAGTTGTTGCATATATTGCAAAAGTTGTTGTCTTGTGATATTCTAAGCCTTAGAAACACAAACCCCAGACCGGGACATTCGTATAAGTTTGCAAAAAACAGCCATTACAGGAGAGCTTATTTATGAAGAAAAAATTACAGACCCAGTTCAGTAACAGGCAATACATGCTGTCCAAAGATTTTGAAATCTTCTATTACAACGACACCTCTCTTACAAAGGTTTCCACCCACTCCCACGATTATTATGAATTCTACTTCTTTCTGGAAGGCGATGTAAGCATCCAAATAGACAGCACCCTCTACCCTGTGACCTTCGGAGATATCATGCTGATGCCGCCCCATGTACCACACCGCCCGATCATCCATAGCCTGGATGTCCCTTACCGGAGGTTTGTCTTTTGGATAAGCCAGGAATACTGCAGTCATCTGCTTGAGATTTCCCCGGACTATGCCTATCTGATGCAGTACGTCCAGACCAGCAAAAACTACCTATTCCACAATGACAGAGTCGCTTTCAATGCAGTGCAGTCCAAAGCGCTCCGCCTGATTGAGGAAATGCACTCCGACAGGTTCGGGCGTGCTGCCCAGCTTTTCCTCTGTGTAAACGATCTGGTGCTTCATCTTAGCCGTCTGGTTTATGAACGGAGCTCCTTTGAAAAAACAACAGAGGAGCTGTCACTTTATCAGAATCTGTGTGCTTTTATTGAAGGGCATCTGGATGAAGACCTGTCCTTAGAGCGTCTGTCTGCCGAATTCTATGTCAGCAAGTATCACATTGCCCATGTGTTCAAGGACAGCCTGGGGCTTTCCGTCCACCAGTACATTACAAAGAAAAGGCTTGCCCTATGCAGGGAAGCCATCATTAGCAATATGGGAATTACGAAGGCCTATCAGACCTTCGGCTTTGGCGATTACTCCAGCTTTTATCGGGCCTTTAAGAAGGAATATGGGATATCACCAAAGGAATGCCTGGATATGCAGCTAATTGAGTATGATAAATAGCAGGAGAACTGTAACGCCACAAAATCACTAATTTACATGGAAAGCACCAGTTGAAAACCTGATATTCAACTGGTGCTTTCCAATTATGTCAAATCATAGACTGTCTGTTGTCAGGATTTTTTTACTGTTACCTTTATTTCCTGCTTCACATTGCCAACCTGAGCCACGATATAATCCGTACCTGCTGTTTTTGCAGCTGCTTTTCCCGTCTTTTTGTCAATCACAACAACGGATTTTTTTGTCGTTTTCCATACGAGATCCTTTAGGTCTGGTCTGCCAATGATATTACATCCTTACCGCCGGCTTCCTTCGGCAGGATTACATAATCGGAGCAGTGGATCAGGTCGATTGAGATATATCCGTCTTCATCCACCTTATAATTTGTGCTGTTCGGCAGTGCTTCTAATTTTCCGGCCTCACTGTTATAATGGTACAGGTATACTTGGTCTCCTGCCTTGACCCCTTTCTGGTCTCCCACATAAATTCTTACCCTGGCCTGCGCCGGTAATATCCCGTGGTGGCCAAAGCTTACGACAAGTCCATGGTTACCTGCTTCCGGGGCATTACCGTTTAACAGGGCTTCAAACTCTTTGTTATTGTTGGTCGGTTCCACCTGTAATGTTAAATTAATGTCCTCGATTTCGCGGGAGAACTTTTCCAGGCTTTCACCGGTAAAGCTCCAGGAATATAATTCTTTTCCCTTTTCATCTTCTACTGACTTTTACTAAATAAAATGTTAAAATCCGATATTCCATTTGTAAAAAAAACAGATATACAATTGAATAGTTTAAAATAATTTTTATTAAAACACCCAATATGCAATAATAAAAATAGCTATGTCAGTTCATCATTCTCTGACACAGCTATCCTCTAATTACGATATATAAGTGACATACTTTCATTTGTAGTAGGGGGACTTCTTGCCCTTATTTATTATAAATTCTCTATAATCCGAACCGTCTCATTCCTCTCGGAAGCCTCAAAGCTTGCAAACACCACACGCATGGCTGACAGGACTGCTTCCCCCGATATGGGAGGCTCCCTGTCCTCCACAAGGGAAGAGACAAAGACATCGATAATTCCTGATTTTGTCTGCCTGCTGTTTTCCTGGATTTTGTCCATATGGAACCGGACCCGGTCACCCAGCTCTGTTACTACTTCAATGGAGTATTCAGGATCATCATAGATTCTCATGATCCCTTCCGTTCCATAGATCACCGTGGAATTATCTTCTTTTCCATAATGAGTCCAGTGGCTGACCCGGAGCTCGTAATCCGGGAATCTACATCCACCAATTCGGGTGCTATTTAATTGTTACGGGTAGTTTTGTCTACCTGTTATAGGGGTATCACTTGTTATAAGTCTACTCCTTAGTTATATGGTTACTCCTTGTTATAAGGTTACTCCTTGCTTAAATATGGCCAGGTCATGATACCCTGCTTCCTCTGATTTCACCCTGCTGCCGGAGGCTGCTTCGAGCACGTAATCGAACAGTTCCCTGCCGACATCATCCACGGCACCGGCTTCCAGCACCTTTCCTGCGTCAAAATCGATCCAATTGGATTTATTATGGTACAGCTTTGAATTACTGGAGATCTTGACCGTAGGCACGGGGCAGGCAAAGGGCGTCCCCCTTCCTGTGGTGAAAAGCACCATATGGGCGCCTGCCGCAGCGAGAGCCGTAGCCGCTACCAGGTCGTTCCCCGGCGCGCTTAACAGGTTCAGCCCAGGAACCCGGACCATTTCCCCGTACTTCATAACGCCCTTTACTACGGAGCTTCCGGACTTCTGGGTGCAGCCCAGGGATTTGTCCTCCAGGGTAGTGATGCCGCCCATCTTATTTCCCGGGGAAGGGTTCTCGTAAATCCTCTGGTTGTGCTCTTTGAAATAATTCTTAAAATCATTAATCAGTCGGACAGTCTGATGAAACAGTTCCTCACTCTCACAACGGTCCATTAATATGGTCTCCGCCCCGAACATCTCAGGAACCTCTGTCAAGATCGTAGTTCCCCCTTTGGAAACAAGAAGGTCTGAAAACCTGCCGACCACCGGGTTAGCCGTAATTCCCGACAGTCCGTCGGAGCCTCCGCATTTTAAGCCGATGACCAGCTCCCTGGAACTTATCTCATCCCTCCTAAAACTACCGGCGTAATCGACCAATTCCCGGATCAGCCTTAAGCCCTCTTCGATCTCATCCCCACATTCCTGGGCTACCAGGAACTTTACCCTGTCCGGGTCATAAGCTCCGATGTATTTCTTCAGCTCATCAACATTGCTGTTTTCACATCCGAGGCCAAGAACTAATACACCGCCTGCATTCGGATGGTTGACCAGGTTTGCGAGGATTCTTCTGGTATTCTCCTGATCTTCACCCATTTGCGAGCAGCCATAGGGATGCTGGAAGGCGATGATATCTTCTACGCCGTCCCCCAGCTCACTCTTTGCTCTCTTCTCAATAGCCATGCCGACCTTATTAACACAGCCCACCGTCGGGATAATCCATATTTCATTCCTTATTCCAACCTTGTTGTCCCTTCTCCGATACCCCTGAAAAAAAGCATCCTCCGTCGGCTCCAGCTCAGGAAGCTGCGGATTATAAGCGTAATCCAGCAGATCGCCAAGGCCGGTCTTTACATTATGTATATGTACCCAGGCTCCCGGCCCGATATCCTGGGTCGCAATGCCAATCCTGCTTCCGTATTTTATGACCGCTTCCCCCTCAGGGATAGAGCCTATAGCCACCTTATGTCCCTGGGGGATATCCTCTGCCAGGATGATTTCACGGCCTCCCACCTGGATGGCGATACCGGCAGACAGGGTGTCTAATGCTACAGCAACGTTATCACTTTCATGTATCTGAATTATATCCTGCATAGTTCCTCCTTCGAGTCCAATGTATACACCAAATACCTGTGTGCCCCCCGCGTACCTTAATATTATAGAAGGTACAGCCTCAGCCTCCCATACTTATACTACAGGAACTAAACCTATACTACCCCAACATCTCCAACGCTTTTCGCATTCCATTAGCCCGAATCCACTCCAGATATTCGGTTACCCGTTCACACAGATTTGGAATTACCGTTAAATCCTGCCCATGGAATACCTCATTGCTTAAATATGCTTTTACAAACTGGTCTGCCTGCATCTTGCATGCCCCGGCAAAGAACTCCAACACTTCCCTGTCATCCTTAATGGAATAGGGTTCCCCATTCCTGTCTCCCATGAGGCAATCTTCCCTCAGCTCAGTGCTGCTGTAGAAGCTCATTAAAGCAGCAATGGAAAATACCAGATGCTTTGGCAACTCCCCATATAGCCCGGTAAACTTAATCAAGCTTGGAAGACAGCGGGCTTTCCATTTTGAAACTGAATTTAGGGATATGGATAATAATGCATGCTTAATAAATGGATTCTCGAATCTTTCGATAACCGAATTAGCAAAATCAATTAGTTCTTCCTTCGGAAGGGTAAGTGTAGGTATTACCTCCTCAAAAATAGCCGATGTCATGAATTTGCGAATGGTATCATCCTGCATGGATTCCAGAACTGATTCATTCCCGGCCAGATAAGAGGCTAAAACAAAGGAGGTATGGGCACCGTTTAAAATCCTGACCTTCCTCTCCTTATAAGGCTTCTGGTTATCCGTAAATATTACGGGCAGCCCTGCCTGGTCAAGGGGCAGCTCCCCACGGATATCCTTCCCGCTTTCAATTACCCACAGGCCAAAAGGCTCTGCTGTAACCAGAAGCTCATCCCGGTATCCGAATTGCCGGCACAATTCCTCAGCCTCCTCCTTCGGATATCCTGTAACGATCCGGTCAACCAGGGTATTGCAGAAAATACAGGCTTCCTTTAGCCAGGTAATAAATTCATTCCCAAGGCTCCAAAGCTCAGCATATTTTAATACGCACTCCTTCAGCGCGGCTCCGTTATCATCAATTAGCTCTACTGGCAGGATAATTAAGCCCTTGTCTAATGCTCCTGAAAAGCTTTGATACCTTTCAAATAAGAACTTGGTCAGCTTTGCAGGATATGTCCTAGGGGGCTTTGCATCAAAGGAATCCCTGTTATCATATGTAATTCCTGCTTCTGTCGTATTGGAGACAACGAAACGCAGGGTCTCGGTTTTTGCCAGGTTGATAAATTTATCATATTCCTCATAGATACTAACCGCGTCCCGGACAGAGGAAATGATACGGTTCATCACGACCTCCCTGCCCTCCTGTTTTCCCCTCAAGGTTAGTGTATATTGACATTCCTGTTTATGAAACTGCTCCAGGCCGCCGAATTCTATGGGCTTTAATATGACAATGCTCCCATCAAATAAATCCTTTTCATTTGCTACATCAAGCATATAATCTACAAAGGCCCGCAAAAAATTGCCTTCACCAAATTGAACCACCTTGATCGGCCGTTCTATGGGATTTGAAACATGTTTATTTAATAACTTCATCCTCCACCTCATTAAACATAATATTTTTTAGGTAATTATTAAGCCTAATAGCCGTATATACAATTTAGACAACCTCTTAGACAACCCCGTTGGCTATTAAATTGTAAGTACTTACATTTTTACTTTAAGTTCCCTCCTCCTGTTTGTCAAGTAGATTTTATTTTCTCATTCCAAAAATACATATGTACACCTTATATTTTATTAAATAAATCATTTTTTAAAAAGAAATACCCAATGCTAAAATAACACTTGTATTTTCCATTTAGAACAATTATAATAAATAAAAATGTAAGCTCTTACAACATCAAAGGTGGTTTTTATGAATATATACGATATTTCCAAAAAAGCGGGAGTGTCCATTGCAACAGTATCCCGGGTATTGAATAACAGTCCCAATGTCAGTGAAAAAACCAGGAATAAAGTGTTATCCGTGATGGAACAAAACAGCTATACCCCTAATGTTTATGCCCGCGGACTTGGTCTGGGCTCCATGAATACCATCGGTATTCTATGCGCCGATTCCTCGGATATCTTTCTGGCAAATGCAGTGTATTTCCTGGAACGGGAATTACGGCAGCATGAATATAGCTCAATTCTGTGCTGTACCGGATATGAATTGGCGACGAAGCAAAATTGCATGAAATTGCTGCTATCAAAAAAGGTGGATGCCATTATATTAGTGGGATCTAATTTTATAGAGAAAAAGGCTGACCATAATAATTATATCATTGAGGCGGCAAAAGAAGTTCCCGTCATGATTATTAACGGATATTTGAAGGGGACGAATCTATACGGCATCCTATGTGACGAGCATCAGGCAGTCTATGATGTCACCTCCAAGCTGATAAACAACGGCTCTGATAATCCGATCCATCTGTACCGTTCCTTATCCTACGGCGGCCGTCAAAAGAAGGAAGGCTTCCTGCAGGCAATCAAGGAAAAAGGGCTTGATCCACGTAACCGTGTCCATGAATGCTCCGGAGACATGGATGCTGTCATACAGCTCCTTAATTCTCTTTATGACAGCGGTGAAGGGTTCAATGCCATTGTCACTTCCGATGACGAGCTGGCGATTGGAGCGGTTAAATTTGCAAAAGCGAAAAACCTTAGGATCCCCGGGGATATTTCCATCGTAGGCCACAATAATTCCAAGGTGGCAAGATATTGTGAGCCGGAGCTGACCTCCATCGATAACAAGCTTGAGACGATCTGCATCCACACCATAACAACTTTAATGCAAATTTTCAATAATAAAAACGTTGCTGACAAAACTATGTTTTCTGCCGAACTGATAAGAAGACAAACCACCTTATTTTAAAGATTGGAGTATACTATGAAACCTTTTATGGATCAAGATTTTATGTTAACTACAGAAGCCGCTCAGAAGCTATATCATGATTATTGCGGGCATATGCCGGTGCTTGTTTATCATTGCCACATCAATCCCCAGGAAATAGCTGAGGACCGTAAAATCGACAACATAACCCAGCTATGGGTGGGTG
>JARKQP010000130.1 GCA_029974875.1 Mobilitalea sp. | reverse complement strand
AGGACAATCCTCCCTTCCGAAGGCTTTCTTAAGCCGGCAGCCTGCTTTAGCAGCGTACTCTTCCCGCTGCCGCTCTCCCCCACAACCCCTAATATCTCTCCCGGCTTCAGCAGCAGATCCACCTGGGAAAGGGCAGAAAGGGATTTCTTACGCTTTAAATACTTCTTGCCCACCTGTTTTAATTCCAGGAGGTAACCGCCCCCTTTTACTTCCCTCTTTTCCGTCATATTACCGACCCGGGGCACCGCATCCAGCAGGCGCTTCGTATAGGAATTCCTTGGATGCTCCAGCACCTCCCTGGCAGCCCCAAATTCCACAATTCTTCCCTGGTGCATCACACCCACCTTATCGGCAAGCCTTGCCGCCACTCCAATATTATGGGTCACAATCATCATTGATGTATGGTAATATTCCCGGATCCGTAGCAGCTCCTCCATTACCTGCTCCTGTGCCCTAACATCCAGCGCACTGGTGGGCTCATCCGCCAGTAACAAAACCGGTTCCAGCAAGATAGCCAGGGCAATGGCAATTCTCTGGTTCATGCCCCCGCTCATTTCGTAAGGGCAGCTGTCCAGAATCCGCTCCCCATCCAAAAGCTTCAGCTTCCCAAAAAGCTCCAGCACCTGCTCTTCAAAGAGCTCCTTATCATATCTCCCATGGCTTTTCAAGGCTTCGATAAACTGCTTGCGGAAGGTACGGACCGGATTAAAGGAGGCCTTGGGATCCTGGAATACCATGCCGATCTGCCTGCCATTCAGCTTGTTTTTTTCCACTGCGGCCATACCGGATAAAGGCTTGTTTTCAAAAATAATCTCTCCGGCAGACAGAGCCACCCCAAAATCCTCCAGGGGCAGGATAGCTTTCAATAAGGTGCTTTTACCGCTTCCGCTTTCTCCGACAATTACGATAATCTCTCCCCTGCCCAGTTCGAGGGTGGCCTTTGACACCGCAGCTTTACCACCATAGCCTGCCGTCAGGTTCTTTATGGACAGGACTGTATCATTCATGACCGGCCCCCCTTATCTCCATATAATCGCTTAAGGCATCCCCCAGCAGATTAAAGACTGCTACTGTGATAAACAATGCCGCCCCAGGCGCCAATGCGGCCCATGGTGCCTGCTGCATATAGCCCCTCGCTTCGTTTATCATGGAGCCCCACTCTGCCTCCGGTACCTGTACCCCCAGTCCAAGGAAGGACAATCCGGCAAAGCCCACCAAGGTTGCCCCGACCTGTATGGCAGCATTTACAATCATCTCCCCCGCAACATTGGGCAGGATATGTACCGCCATAATCCGTAGGCTGCTGTTCCCGCTAAGCCTGGCCGCATCAATAAATTCCTCCTGCTTCAGGGACATTACCTGCCCTCTCGCCAGCCTTGCATACAGGGTCCATCCCGTAATCCCAAGAGCCAGCATCGTATTGGTCATATTTCCACCCAAAACTCCGGCTACCGCAATTGCCAGTACCATCTGTGGAAAGGCCAGGAGGATATCCACCAGCCGCATAAGGATATTATCAAATATACCGCCATAGTATCCGGCTGCCACTCCCAGAAGAGTTCCGGCAACCATGGTACCCATGACCAAAGACAGGGAGCAGAAAATGGAAAGCCTGGTCCCCATCAATACCCTGGAAAATATACAGCGCCCTAATTTATCCGTACCAAAAGGAAACTCCGGGCTGGGCGCTGCCTTCATATAAGCAGCGTTCGTCGCATAAGGATCATTCGGGACAAGATATGGGGCCAGCAGGCTGATGATAAATAAAAGCAGCACCAGAAGCAGGAAAAAAACAATTCTTCTGCGTGCCAGGCTCTTACTGATTTTTTTATCTTTCGGGTTTCGTCTTATCCTGCGCATGGTAATTCATTTACTCCTTTACCCTTGGGTCTAACAAACGGTAGCCAAGGTCAATCAACAGATTTATAACAACATAAATAACAGCCATCAGGATTACAAAGCCCTGGATCACCGGATAATCCCTTGCGGTTATGGAATCCATGACCAGCTTTCCAAGCCCCGGCCACATAAAGATGCTTTCAATTACGACACTACCTCCAAGCAAAGTACCAACCGATAAGCCAAGTACGGTAAGGATCGAAGGCAGGGCATTATGTAACACATTCCGAAATAGGATGTACTCTTTTTTCACGCCCCGCGCCCTTGCCCCGCTGACATAGTCCGTTTCCAGCTGCTTTAGCACCGCCACCCTGACCTGGCGTATCAAACGGCTGGCTAAAGGAAAGGCCAGGGCAACCGTCGGAAGGAACAGTCCCTGCAGGCTTCCCTTTGCAATTACCGGAAAAGCATTCATGCGGATACACAGAAAATACATCAGTATAATGGCCAGGAGAAAATTCGGCAGCGCGTTTCCCAAAAAGCAGATAAAACGGATGCAGTAATCAGAAAAACGGTTTTTTCTCACCGCCGTGTAAATACCCAGGGGAAGCGCTACAGCGGCCGCCAGCAAAAATGCACTTGCTGCCAAAACAGCGGTATTTTTTATTCCTCTCCCTAATTTTAGGGCCACCGGAGTACCATCCTTATAGGATAAGCCCAAATCCCCATGCAGCAAGCCCAGGAGCCAATCCCCGTACTGCTTGATAAAGTGCTGGTCCAGCCCCATTTCCTCCCTTGCCTGCACCAGCACTTCCTTCGTAACTGCCATGCCCTGGGCATTCAGCTTCCTCTGTGCCGGATCACCCGGGGATATATAAAGTAATAGGAAGGTTAAAAAGGTTATTCCAAGAATCATAGGTATCAATTGTACAAGTCGTTTTATAATATATTTTTTCACTTTAACTCCTTTGCAGCTCCCGGACCGGAGGCGTAGCTTGGCTCCTTACAGTTCCTTCCGCCTTACAGTTCCTCCCTTATAACAAGAAAAGAGTACGGCCATTTTTCAGGCCGGACCCCGGTATTCTCTTTCTGTTAATCCATGTCCGTGTCTGCATTTAAAAAGTAAAAATCAAAGGGGCAGTGTTCAGCCACATTTGTTACGCCGTTTCGCATAACTGTTATCTTATTGAATAGGGCTACATAGCCAAAGGCATCCTCGTCAATCGCCAGCTGCACAATCCGGTTTGCCAGCTCTGCACGTTTATCCGTATCCGTTTCCACCTTCAGCTCATCAATCAATGCCTGTACCTGCCCATTGGAGAAGCCTCCGCAATTATAAGGTGCTCCCTCTGCAAGGGTACAGCTGATAAAATAATAGGGGTCGCTGGCCTTATCCGCTATCATACAGTACAGCGCCAGATCAAAATCCCCGGTAGCTATATAGGTTCCGTCCGGATCCTCTTCACAGGTTAATGTCACCTTTATCCCCACATTTTTCAATTGCTCCTGCATTAATGCAGCCAGCGTATCCAGGCTTCTTGCCGCATAATAAGCCAGGTTCAAGGACAGCACCCTGCCATCCTTTTCATAATATCCCTCTGCATTTAAGGTATAGCCGTCCCCTTCCAGCAATTTTTTTGCCTTCTCCAGGTCAACCGCAGCCTTTGCTGCCTTTCCATAAGCCGCATTTGAATGAAAGGGTCCTGCCGTGCTGGTAACTGTACCGTTTAAATAAGTCTCTATTGCTTCAGAATCCACGGTCAGGTTAATCGCTTTTCTGACCGAACTGTTTAGCCTGTTCTCATTTAAAATATAAAACTGGAGCCTGGTGGCCGGAACCGTCACCAGCTTATAGGTATCCGGAGCCTGTCCATATATCTCGGCAGCATCCGAAGTCACGCTGGTATAGCTGTCAAGCTCACCATTCTGCATTGCCATCAGGGATGTATCACCTTCCGGCATATAGTAAAATACCGCACCGTCCAGCTTTACCTCTCCGCCCCAATACTTATCATTCCTGGCTACCTCCACAGTCCCGCCCGGCTCAAACCTGGAGATCCTAAAGGGTCCCGTAGCCACAAGCTCCTTAGCCATATCCTTGCTGTTATCCAGATCTACAATAGCCAGCTCGGGACTTGCCAGGTCATTTAACAGCGTCGGATATACCTCCCCTGTTGTAATCGTAAAGCTCTTCTCATCAATTACCTTGTAATCATAATCTGACAGGCTGGAAAACCGTGGGTTTATCTCTCCTGCCCTCCTCAGGTTGCGTATCACCATATCGGAGGTCACAGGGTTCCCATTGGAAAAGCATGCATTTTCCTTTATTGTTACAGTCCATTCATTTCCATCCACCTTGGCTCCTTCAGCCAGCATAGGTTCTACGGAGGACTGGTCGTCCATTACAAATAGGGCTTCCGTCAGGCCATAAATGGAGGTATACCACCCCTGGTAATCCAGGTGCGGATTTAAGTTCTCAAGTGCAAAGGCTTCGGAGACCCTTAAGATCTTTTTCCCGGATTCCTTGCTTTTCCCTGTCTCTTCTGTCTCTTCTGTCTCTTCCATCTTTTCCGTCTTTTCCGTCTTTTTTGCCGATACGCCTTCTCCAGTATTCCTTCCGCATCCGGCCAAAACTGTCGCAGATATTATTAAAATAGTTATAACCGCAAATATCTTTTTTTTCATTCCTTCTCCTCTATCCTTCCAGCTTTATTTAATATTCCAGCTTATTTGGTATCCCAGCTTATTTGGTATCCCAGCTCATTTAGTGTTCCAGCTCATTTAACATCCCAGCTTATTTAATATCCCAGCTCATTTAATATCCCGGCTTATTTAATATCCCAGCTCATTTAATATCCGGCTTATTTAATATCCGGCTTATTTATCATCCGGTTTATTTATCATCCTATAAAGTATAATGTAATAGTAGCCTGCCATACAAGCCACCCCAGGGGATATAATTTATGTATACTTTTACATGTGGAAGGATAAAAAGCGGTAAATAATAATAAAGGCATCAGGATCCGCAATCCCGACGCCTTTGTTTCTATATTAAATCATCAATATCATTAATTTTTTGATTAGCAATTATAATTTTTCCTTACAAGCGATATCCTTCACAAATTCCAAAAAGCCTTCATAAGCCTCCTCCATATTATAGCGGTATTCCAACTCATACAATTGCTCAAAAATGCTCTCCGTTACTCCCTGTGAAATTTCCACTCCTAAAATCTCCTTCTGCACCTCCTCCCCTGCTTCTAAAATATTGTCAACCGCCCTTTTAAGCCGAAGCTCAGCTAAATCATGGACTTCCCGGAATAAGTCAGTTGTAAGCCGAAGCATTTTCATCGCCCTGACCGTTAGCTTGCCGCGGGAAACCTTGTCATCACCACTGAACCAGGCTTCAAAATCATAATGCTCCAAGCTCTCATCATAGTTTTCTAAAAGCCCCTCCAGTTCACCCCAATAATTGTTATAATCAGAGTACTGGCAAACTGCTGTTTTTAACTCATCTCTTAGTTTTTCTAAATTATCAGTCCTAGCTTCCCTTTCCGTATCACTATACCTCCTTAATTGATTTACATAATGCATAATGCACATATTTTTCTAAATTCCGATAACGCCGGCTCAACACATCCCAATTTTTCTATGATATCCACATCCTCCACCTTGCCAAAGATTACTTTGTAGTATTCCCCATTCCGTCCATCCACCAGTTCAAAATTCTTCCTGATAACCGACATCTGGACGCTGTCAAAGCAGTCAGGCACCAGGTCAAGAACCTGGGTGATCTCCAGGCTTTCCAGCATCATCCATAGCTGCGATAAGGAATTCTGTCCTCCAATCACCTCGCCCTGCTGGTTCACCTCAATTATCAGCTCCGCATCCTTCATAATACCATAGGCGATCTGAACCTCTGTTAACCCTGTGAAGCCTTTGCAATAATCCTCTGCCAGGGCGCCGACTGCAAATTCCATATAGTCGTCCCTGTCAAAGCTTTCCAGCGCTTTATAAAGCAAAGCCTCATGATAAGGATTCTGGAACTGATAGTACCCAATGTCAGCCATGTAAAAGCTGGAATGCATTTTTCCTTCCAGCTTTTTTGTCACCACTCCCTTCGGAGGCCAGTCACGCTCTGATATCAGACCCGCATAATATTCCTTTTTATCCTCCAGCTCCATCCCTGAAATAAATAATGCATAGGGCAGTATGACCAACAGGATATCCACCAGCTCATACCACTGCCTCTTAACCGTGAATAATCCTCCCTTCACCAGCTGGTCAAAATCTTCCTCCTCAAAATGAGCCTGGTACGCCTGGGAATGGATAATCTCTTCCCTCGTCAGGATAACCTCCTCCCTCCAGACTACCTCCGCACCAAATTCAATTAAAAAAGGCGTTAACTTTTCCATATCTATGCCATTCATCTGTGACAGCTGCTTAATCAGGTGAAGGGTAAATAACATGAGATTCTCTAGCATATATCCGGTATCCTCCAGAACCCTTATAAGCAAAAGAAAAGCATCCCGCTCCTCCATAAAATGATAGATAAACCAGGGCTCTCCTTCCTCCTCTATGGTATACAGGCCTTCCTTTAATTCGTCTTTAAGGTCAGAGTTCTCGATCATACCCCTGATTTCATCAGAGGACAGAAGGTTATCTGTCCCAAACAGCTCCTCCTCATTGCTACTTACTGCCTGCTCATAGCTGATCCTTGACTCTTCACGGACCTCCTCCTTCTCATTTTCAGTATCCCATTCGCTGTCCTTAGCAACCCAGCCGGCATACTCATCGATTTCCTTCTTCCAGTCAGGGCTGCATTCCAGCCCATATTTCTCAAGCTCTTTTAGGCCTTCGTTGTACGTATAGCGGAATGAATATTCCTCTCCCTTTGCAACAGCCATACACAATTTCTCTTTATAATCTTTTTCTATATGAATTTTGATCTCCTGCGTATGCCCTGAAAGGAAATCCGGGTAAAAGCCGGGGAATATCTCCCTGAACCCATCCAGCTCCAGCCTTGTCCTGCTCTTCAAAATACAATCCAGGTATACTCCCATAACAGTATTTGCATCAAGCCGGAAGCCCTTCCTGGCAAATACCTTGATCACCTCCGGAAAAATCTCCAGATCCCTGCTGGATATGTCCCAGGGTTCCTCAGCCATTTTTCTTAGATATCCTTGCAGGAAGCCCGTGAAAAAACCATGATAGGCTTCACCCCTGCCCTTATCCAAGCATTTGAGCACCTTATAATACCGCTCCAAAGAAGTATCCTCTTCCCCGGACTCCTCATAATACTCCCATTCACTATCCGTGATATACTCCCTGAAGTATTCAGACATTATGGATGGCTCATATATGGTATCAATGCACTTCCCTAATACATAACCATATTCCTCACCGTCAGGCTGCTCCTTAAAAAAATAATTCAATAAATAAATGTATTGCTCAAAGCAGCGGCAGCCCTGAACCAGCAGCTGCTGATACTGCCTAAAATTCTTATCCAAAAAACTATAAATAAAATCATAGGCAGAAGGGTTTTGGAACTTTACCAATATCGTATCAAGCCTTGGCAGGTGGATCGTTTTAATAACCGTTTTCTCCAGCTCTGCAATTGTGCTCCCAAAATCCTTCCATTCGACCGGATTTCCCATCCAATCGATGACCTTACAGAAGCTCTCCCTTAAAGCCCCCAGGCGTGCAGGCACCGGGTAGGTGCTTAGCAATATATAAGCGATGCGGGCTTCCCGGGATAGCCCCTCAAATATGGCTTCCCAAAACCTTTCCGGCCTTTCCAGGTAGGAAAAGAACCGGTCCTCACAATCCTGGGGCGATTCCTTCGGATCCGTCTGCTTCAAAAACATCTCAATAACCCGTGGGTTATAATTAGGCGAATCGATTACCAGCTCATGGGCATCAAACAGCTGCTTTAGCTGCTCCCAGGTCAAGTTTGACCTTTTTAAATGTCCGAAGTAGATCTGCACCTTATCCACGGGGGAATATTCCTCCAGCAGACAATCCAGCTTATATTTTTCAATGACCTCACGTAAATCGGCATGCTTCTTTAAGCCCTGCTCCAGGATATACTCCCTGGTTGTGAATAGCACCACCGTCTCCCGCTGCCCATAAACCTTTTCTATGAACTGTGCCAGCTGCTGCTCGTCTTTTCCCGCTATGGAGCTTTCCTGGAAGGTGCTTCCCCAAAAATCGTCAAATACTATAACCCTTCTGCTTCCAATGCTTAGCGCCGCAGAAAGATCATCCACCTTTTTCGCCCATATGAAGGTGTCAAAGCCCTTCCTGAAATAATAATATAGCGCCAGCTGGCTAGCCAGGGTCGTCTTTCCGACACCGGGCTCCCCAGCGATAATAATCACCTTATTATTCTTTAACTGCTTTAAGGCCTTGCTATATACCTCCGTCTTGACAAATACCTTTGCCTCTTCCATCGCATCCGCAAGAGCCCGTCTTGATTCCTCCAGCAACACCCCATGCAGGGTCTCCGTCATGACCCGCTTCATAACCTGGGTGCTCTCAATCCATAAGCTGCGATAGTCGTCCTCTATGGATCTATACTCAGGCTTGCTAAGCAGGTTATTGAAATCATTCTCCGTTACAATATCATCCGGGCTTTTTATATATGGTGCAAAAAGCTCCATGATTTCTGCTTTTTGTGGTGGATCCAGATTCATAGAAAGGCCTAATATATACCGATCCGGTTTTATACGGTCCATTTTCTCTTTTTCTTTTCTCAGCTCATCCTTACGCAATACGTTCCAACGTTTTGCCTGAAGAATCGTTACTTCTCCGTCCTTTGAAATATGCCTTCCGTCAATTCCTTCATCCGGCCCATCCCTAAAGGATTCAAAAACCAGATGCTCCCGGACCTGAAGCATATCCCGGACAAATCTCTGGAATTCCATCGGATCGAATTTGCGGTGGAAATCATAATTACTCATAAAAATCCCTCCATGCACTTGTGGATTCCTTTTCATTATAACAAATTACGCAATTCTATCAACAATAATTTCCGTTTTTCTACATAATTGAGGCATAAAGAAGCATAAAGCTTCCTAAGAAAATTCTGCATAAAACAGGCATCAGTTAATCACCGCCCTGCCCTTCTGATTTTTCCACAACAAAAGGCGTGAAAGTCACCTTCACGCCTTTTACCCTATTACATTTTTATTCTATACTTACCAGCGGAGAAGAGAATATATATCGGATTCTTATTTACTCCCACACATCCAATTCCCTATCCTTAAAATAATATTTCCTATCCTTCTCCCCGATTTCACGGATTACCTGGCAGGGTGTGATGCCGGGCTGATGTCCTTTTCCACATTAGTCCCGGACAGTAACTACCATATCCATATTTTATTTCCAGGTTCTCAGATCAGAGGTCTGGAACGTCCATTCAGGGGTTTTCAACGTGCCCTCCTCCCCTGCCAAAACCCAGGGAGAGCCTTCACTGTCACCCTTTAATATCTGAATATCCTGGGCTGGCATATAGCTTTGGGCCAGCATAAAGATTTTTTCTCCCGTAGCCTCATTCACGGCTAAATCAACAACAATGACACAATGCCCCGGAGAACCGCCCTGGATCAATACGTCACCGATATCCAGCTCCGAAAACGGTTTCTCAACCAATTCCTTTTCCAGGGATAAGGTAGAAGCATAGGCATAGACTATGTCAAGATAACGCTGGAAGCTCTCGTAGGAGCCATTATTCTTACTGTTGGAGTTCCAGGAGACCTTGTTACCGTTGACAGAGATTCCCCT
>JARKQP010000530.1 GCA_029974875.1 Mobilitalea sp. | reverse complement strand
TAATATTGTATTTACAGTCACGTCATCAGGTTTCCGTACTATTACTATATGGTTTTGATTACTATATAATATCATGAACCCACCCATATAATCAATAGTATTATTATTGTTAATAAAACTTTTAGAAAAATTCGCACAACTATAGAGCAAGTAGTAACATTATTAACCATTTATCATTAAAAATATGTATTGACTATCACCCTGGGTGTTAGTTTACAATGGCTTTAAGGTGATAAGGTTAAAAGAAATAAAATTAATCAATGAAGGAGGGCCGGATCCATGCTGGCACTTTTATGGCAATTTGTGCAGTAAGGAGCATGGACATAAATATGCTAATTAATGAAGTAAGCAAAATAACTAATTTAACAAAAAAGGCAATTGAATACTACACAGGGCAAGACTTAATCTCCCCCTCTATTTTGGACAACGGATATAGGGATTTCAATGAGGATACCGTTGAACTCCTGAAAAAAATCTCTATCCTGCGTAAGCTTGGGCTTAACACGGAGGAAATAAGATCTGTACTTGCCGACGAAACAAACAGCACACTGCAGCGCCTATCCCTGCAAAAGGAATTAAGCCTTCAGAAGGATCAGGCGAAAAAGGCTATACTTGACCAGCTTAGCAGTGGCAGGAGCTATGCTGAAATAATTAAGTATTTAGATTCCATTGACCAAAATGCAACAATAACAGAAAAACTATCGGAGGCCTTTCCCGGATATTACGGTAGGTATATCTGTCTGCATTTTGCACGCTTCCTAAACGAACCAATTACAACAGCAGAACAAAAAGCTGCATACCAAGATATCCTAACCTTCCTTGACAATGTTCCTCCCCTTAATTTCCCTCCTGAGCTTCAGGATTACTTAAACGAAAATCTGGAGCAGATTACCACGGAGCAAATTACGGGCATGATAAAAAGTACAAGGGAATCGATTGAAAATCCTGAGAGGTTCTTATCCGAAAACAAAGAAATCCTGGAGCATTATTGGACATATATGCAATCGGAGGAGTATAAAACCTCACCGGCATATAAATTTAGTACTTTGCTTAAAGAATTTAACAGCAGCAACGGTTATTATGATATTTTCATTCCGGCAATGAAAAAGCTAAGCCCTTCCTACGCCGAATATTACAGACAATCCGAAATCGCCAACGAAAAACTACTTGCAGAATACCCCGAGTTAAAGGCATAACTTGAATTACTGACATGTCCTAAACTACATGTATATCTAGAATCACAGGCACATCCAGTATTACAAGCATATATAGCATTCAGGCATATACAGTATTTCAGGCATATACAAAATTACAGGCATATACAGAATTACAGGCATTAAAGATTCAGGCAAAAAGCTAAAGGACAGAAAGAAGCCTCGGGAGACCATAAGCTAGCATGATCCTCCCGAGGCTTTTATCCTATTATTCCATTTCTACAATGCTATTATTTTGCCATCAACAGCATAATATCATTACTTCTCTGGATGAACTTTGTCATTGCTTCCGGCTCCAGCTGCTTGTGGGCAAGAAGTGCAAGATCATAGAGCTGCTCGCAGATCATCGGTGTCTGCTCCGCATTCTCGTTTGTAATAATATACTTCACTAACTGGTTATTTGCATTGAGCACCAGGGTCTCACCGCCGCCGCCAAAGCCTCCCATGTCCATGCCGCCCATATTATACATACGCATCATATCCTGCATTCTTCTGCTTTCCTCCGATAAGGTCATAACGGAGGAGATCTTTTCGTTCTTAAACTTATCAACCTTGACTTCAAGCTGCTCCTTGCCTAAAACCTTACGGAATAACGCAGTCATCGCCTCTGTATTGTTCTCAAGGATCTTCTTTTCCTTCTTCTTCGGCTCTTCCTTGAAGCCTTCCGTAATGTCAGCATCAATTCTCTGGAACCTTAATTTCTGGTCCTCGGATTCCAGACGTGTGATGAAGGGCTGGTCAATGTTATGGGTAAGGATTAAGGCATCAACGCCTGCTTCCTTGAACATATTAATGTACTGTCCCTGCTGCTTTAAGTCGGTCACATAATAAATAACCGTCTTCTTTTCCTCTGTCTCTTCTTCCTCTTCATGGTCATGGCCGCAGTCACAGTTTTCTCCATGCTCATGGTCGTGGCCGCCCTTTTCAGCGTCCGCATTTTTATCTGCAGCTTCTGTGCTTTTATCTGTAGCTTCCGCTGCATCTACAGCTTCAGCTGCTTTTACAGTTTCTACTGTTTCTGCTGTTCCAGCCCCGTCAGCTGCTTTTTCACCTTCCGCATCCTCTCCCTGGCTGGCCTTTACATATTCCTCCAGGGTAATATACTTACCTTCCAGGTTCTTATAGATGATAGAATCCTTCACCTTCTCATGGAATTTAACATCCTTTAAGCAGCCAAATTTGATGAAGGGGCTGATGTCATCCCAGAACTTCTCATAGCTTTCCCTCTCAACCTTGTACATTCCAACCAGCTTATCAGCTACCTTTTTGGAAATGTACTCAGAGATCTTCTTTACAAAGCCGTCATTCTGCAATGCGCTTCTGGATACATTGAGCGGAAGGTCAGGACAGTCAATAACGCCCTTAAGGAGCATTAAGAATTCCGGAATCACTTCCTTGATGTTATCGGCAATAAATACCTGGTTATTGTATAATTTAATCAAACCTTCCAAAGAATCATACTCCGTATTAATCTTCGGGAAATAAAGGATTCCCTTTAGGTTGAAGGGATAATCCATATTCAGGTGGATCCAGAACAAAGGCTCCTTATAGTCATGGAATACGTCACGGTAGAAATTCTTGTACTCTTCCTCCGTACAATCATTAGGATGCTTTGTCCAGAGGGGGGTCGTGTTGTTGATCGGCTGGGGCTTCGTCTCCTGCTTCTCTTCTTTGGCATCCTCAGCAGCAACTCCGTCTTCCCCGACAACCGCATCTACTACCTCTTCCTTCTTTTCCTCTACCGGGGCATTTGCATTTACAAAATAAATCTCCACCGGCATGAAGGAGCAGTATTTTCTGATAACTTCCTTCACACGGTACTCATTGGAAAATTCATAGCTTTCCTCGTTCAGATGCAGGGTGATGTCCGTA
The DNA here is from genome assembly GCA_029974875.1 of Mobilitalea sp. The sequence continues at coordinate 4,287 of JARKQP010000530.1, read as the reverse complement.
CCGCGTTCTGTCTTAGTGCTTTCACTCATCTCATATTCCGTACCGCCGTCGGACTCCCAGTGGACTGGCGTAGCATCCGGCTGCCAGGATAAGGTTTCAATGGATACACGGGCAGCTACCATAAAGGCTGAATAAAAGCCCAGACCAAAATGTCCGATAATCTGGTCTTCCGTTGTCTTGCCCTTATATTTCTCCATGAACTTCTGTGCACCGGAAAATGCAATCTGGTTGATGTATTCCTTTACTTCATCAGCCGTCATACCAACGCCGTTATCAGAGAAGGTAATGGTCTTTTGCTCCGGATTAACAGTTACCGTGATCTTGTAATGGTTATCCTCCGGAATATCAACCTCCCCCATGATCTCCAGCTTCTTCAGCTTTGTAATGGCATCCGTGCCATTGGAAATCAATTCACGGACAAAGATGTCATGGTCAGAATACAACCATTTTTTAATAATCGGAAAAATGTTCTCTGAATGGATTGATAAATTACCGCGTTCTGTACTCATAGTAACACTCCTTTTTAAATTCTGTATTATTAAAATTATATAACGTTGTCTTTTGCTATAACGTCATTCTTACTTAAATATAACGCCGGTGCGTATTTTGTCCTAGCCGCCTGCCGTATTAATGCACTTTCCCATTCATCTTTAGCCAAGCCGTGCTGAATATTTGCCACTCCACAAGACGGAGCAGGGAGGCATAGCAGTGGCTACACTGACTGACGGCAACGCAGTGGATAGGTATATTTTCCTTCAAAGGATATCATAATACGGGTAAATAAAATTGTCAAGACAAAATTAGCACTCCTTTCAAAGGAGTGCTAACAATCCACCATATCTATAATTCCTCAAATAGGATTCCCTGCTCCTTTAGGATTTCCTTTACCCTCCTGTCCCATTCCTGCTCCAGTGTCTTATCCAGGGTAAAGGTTTTGATCGCAGTTCCGGTGATAGCCCGCAATTCTCCCTTTTCAAAGCGTATGTTAAGGTATAGTCCGCCGATTTCCTCCAGACGTAAGCCTCCGCCAATGGAAGCCAGCAGGGCTTCACATTGCTTTCTGGGCAGCTGGAACACTATTTTGAGTGATAGAGGCGTCTTATTCCCCTTAATCATGGAAAATGCAATCTGACGGACATCACCCCAGACAACGGTTTTTTGTTCCTCCTTCAGCTCCAGTTCGTCCTTTGAAAAAAAGGCTTCATTTAATTGCCCGGTTATCGTAAAGCCAGTAAAGGTCTGCAGCTCCATTTCCCGGAGCAAAAAGTCATCAAAGGAATTTCCTGCCAAAAGCTTTGACATAAATACCTTCACCTCGACCAAGTTCAATGAAATCATATTGTTATCTCCCAGTCCTAATTATAATCTCATAATAATAATATGCAAATTTTGTAAATTCTTAATCTCTTTCCTAGTATACTTCCTGCTGATTTGAAGAACAATAACATTAAAGAAAGATTGACAGGAGGACAAATCCTCCAAAAAAATATGAGGGTAAGCCCTCCAAAAAAAGGAGGACAAATCCCCCAGAAAGCAGGAGGACAAACCCTCCAGAAAGCAGGAGGATTGAAAATATGTATTTTGAAGCGGACAAAAAAACTTATTATCGATTTCCTTCCATCAATAGTATTCATAAGATGGACTTAAAATATTACTTTCCTGAAAAACCTTATGCCAGCGGCGAATCCATCCGGTATGAAGCGAGCGGGAAGCCAGATGCGGAGGATACGGTCACCCAATCTATGAAATAGCCAATTTCAACAGGTATAACAATACTAAATGCCCGGGGTAAAAGATGTAAAATAAGTATTTTACATCCTTTCCCTTTTCATCGTTAAACAAAGCAATTGGTATCATTGCCAGGGTTGCCAACAGGCTTATAATACTTAATATGTTGCCCGTTTCCATAAAATGACTGACATTACATAAAAGGGAAACCGTTATTATAAACAACGCCACCGACTGCAGCAGCCTGCTGCCACGGAATGCATAAAAAGCAACAATAATTAAAATACCGGCAATCCCATAATCCGGCCGGAGAAGGTAGGCAGCCGCACTAAAGCCGATCACCAGCAATGCCTCCCATACATTACACAATACCGCATGGTGCCGGTATCTGCGCTCCACCCTTTTCATGTGATACAACAGGAACAGCCCCAAAAACAAGGTAAAAAAGACGTTCTGGTGGGCACACAAACGGTGAAATACCAGCTGCAAGGCTTCTATGTCAAAGCCGCTCCCACCTTGGCTGAGATCCGCCCATAGGGAGGTACCATAACGTGCCTTATAAAAAACAATATCAAAGGGAATCTCAGAAATCAGCGCAAAAAGCCCCATCCGTTCCAGATATCTCCTTACGTTGGAGGTTCTTGAAAAACCCTCTACCAATAAAAACGCAAAAATAGGAAAAGCCAGCCTTCCTATCCCACGGCATATTACATATAATTTCCAGTGTTCCTCCGGGGATATTAAGATTACGCCGATATGGTCAATTAACATCAAGCTGATTGCAAGCAGCTTCAAAGCGAAAGTAGTCATAGGTCAATCCTTTCCGGTCAAATATGCATCCGTTTCTTTAATTCGGATTTCAGGTTGTCCCCTTCGTAGAGCACGATCGCAGTCAGACTGATAGCACTGAGGGTAGCGCATATGATAGCGGGTACAACAACCTGCAAAAGGCCAAAGGCCAGGAATATTATGGGGATAAACCCAAAGATGGCATCCATAAATATATAAATTAACAAATCCCTTACACCAATTTTCAAAATTCTGTGCGCGATCGGCATCACAACCATTGCGGCAGCACATGCGATCGGGAGCACATAGTCAATGGACCACTCATGCCATCCTGTGGAAAAATCCCATATAACGGATATAGCAGTAAGCAGCACCACCTGCCACACAATGGTTTTCGGAACATTGTGCCTTTTTTGTATGACAAAATATAAGCTGACCCACATACAAAGAATAGCTCCCGCTACAAACAATGACCAATTAGAGGATTTTGTAAATATCAGATTCACGGCAAAGCTGACAATAATCGCTGAAATTGAAACCATCAGCATTGTCCGGATTAACAGATTAAATTCCTGGTATATGGTAGGAATGAACGGAAACACCTCCGGCATATCCTCCTCCTGCTTTTGGACGATACCTCCGCACAGGGGACATATCTTATTATTTCCCTTTAAGGAAACCTTACAATTATCACAAAACTGCATCAGACCTCAACTCCTATCAAACTTCCTGATATGCTGCCGTAGGCAGCACAAACAACCAAGCTTTTCACACTTCCTTTATATTGCAGGCAATGGACACGTCAACCCCTTCGCTGCTCAGGATCCTGAAGAAATTCTTCTGTATATCCGTAGCCGTAAAGGGCGAGGCTATGCTCACCACCAGCCGGTCACCGAAGGAACACATGGCAATCTGCGGCCTTCTTACACTGGTAAAGCAATTAAAGATACGGATATAGGGCGTTAATTCCTTTGTTATCGTGACCTTTCCCACATTGGACAAGGAAGCGGTAACTCCCCTGTCTGCCAGGCGGTTTGCCCACCGCAGTATATAATCCTTCCAGACCAACGGGATAACCCTCATGAAAGCATTGTGCTCCAGGGCGGAAAGACGGTTCATATGTTTCCTAAGCTTCTCTTCGGTTAATTCCTTCTCAAAGGCTTCCTTCACGGCCTTAATGACATTCTCCAGGCGTTCCGGCTCCTTTCCAAAATGATAGCTGATATTAATTGTAGTAAAGAAATTCCTGGCTGTAACTGATGGAAAATAGGTGCGCAGATTCACCGGTACAGATAATACTACCGGATATTTTTTCGCCCTTGCCGGCATTTCCATGGAGATTGCCTGCATGAACAGCGCCGTGAGATATATTGTGAGGGTTGTATCATAATGGTGTGCCAGCTCCAGGATCTGCTTTACCGACATCTCACCCTCAATCACCTTGATACGGTTGTCTATGGCACGATGGCCTACGATCTGGTAGGCCTTTGTGAGCTTAATCCTGTCCAGCTTCAGGTCACCGCTGTAATGCTTCAAAAAGCTGTCATCCATCTTTTGTGAAAAGGATGCATCATAATCCAGAACGGGAAGCCTGTCCTGAAAATCCTCCTGATGCTTTATTGTAATATAGAAGTAGACCAAGGTCTTTAAAAAGCCTAATGCACCTGTCCCATCCGCCAAAGCATGATAAATCTCAAGGTTAATCCTCTTATTATAATAGGTTACCTGGTATAATAAATTTTTCGAATTCTGGAAATACAGCATACTACA